>JANPIG010000804.1:0-1526 GCA_031424875.1 Cytophagales bacterium | reverse complement strand
CAACTATTTATTCCCCACAACGGCTTATCAGTTAATTGGTTTCTTTGAAAATACCGACAAAATAACCTTCTATTCGTTTGTAAAATAGCCTTTTATTGAATCCACCTCTCCCTCAGATTTATCCCTTTTGAAATTATTTCTTAAAAAGAATGGTTTTCAACATAAGAAGAATAACGATTATTTTAATACTGAACTGGGAATAATTTTAGAAGATTTGCATGATGAAAATGTTTTGACTAATCAGGATGTTTTTTCATTATTGACAGTGCTATTTATCTAATGGATTCATCTGAAATAGAATAAATTAAATCAAACGGAGGGCATTCAACCCTTGTCAGGAACAAAATGAGTAAAAAAGGAAGAATTTTAGTCGCCATGAGTGGCGGCATTGATAGTTCAGTGGCAGCAGTTATGCTCCACGAAGAAGGCTACGAAGTCATCGGAATGACGATGAAAACATGGGATTATGCCTCCTCGGGCGGTACAAAAAAGGAAACAGGCTGCTGTTCCTTAGATTCCATCAATGATGCCCGCAACGTGGCAGTGCAATTAGGTTTTCCCCATTATATTCTGGATATTAGAAACGAATTCGGTGATGCCGTGATTGACTATTTCACGGGCGAATACATTGAAGGACGCACGCCAAACCCCTGTGTGATGTGTAATACGCACATCAAATGGGATGCTTTGCTAAAACGTGCTGATAAATTAGACTGCGAATTTATCGCTACGGGACATTACGCAAATATCCGTGAAGAGAACAACAGACATATTATCTCAAAAGGATTTGATGCTTGGAAAGACCAAAGTTATGTACTTTGGGGTGTTTCACAAGAGAGTTTAGCTCGTACAAAATTGCCTTTGGGAGGTTTGACTAAATCGACCATTAGAGAAATGGCCACAGAGCGAGGTTTTATGGATTTGGTCAATAAAGCCGAAAGTTACGAAATTTGTTTTGTGCCTGACAATGACTATCGGGGCTTCATCAAACGCCGTGTAGAAGGCTTAGAAGAGCGAGTGAAAGGAGGCAATTTTATTAATACTGAAGGGAAAATTATCGGCAAACACGAAGGATATCCGTTTTATACCATTGGACAACGCAAGGGCTTAGGCATTGCTTTGGGCTACCCTGCCTTTGTTACCGAAATCCGAAAAGATACAAATGAAGTAGTAATTGGGCGAGATTATGATCTTGAAAGGGACGGAATGATAGTTGGACAATTGAATTTATCTAAATATGCTTCTATTGAAAAACCATTAGAAACTATTACTAAAGTGCGTTACAAAGACGATGGAACTCCCGCTACTATTTTTCAAGAAAATGGCAAAATGAAAGTAAATTTTCACGAATCAGTATCGGGAATTGCTCCTGGACAAGCGGCAGTTTTTTACGAAGGAAATGATGTGGTAGGGGGAGGATGGATTTTGAAATCATATAAGCAAAATGCCGAGACGGGTATATTTTCAGCAGATTTGGCGATTAGTGTATAAATCTTAACTTCCCTAAAGTTCTTTCACTTTCGGGA
>JANPIG010000803.1:0-8094 GCA_031424875.1 Cytophagales bacterium | reverse complement strand
TACTGATAATGCTCGTGGTGCAGTAAATTATAGCAATAGTATTTTCCTGCAAAAGTTTTGGGATTACCTCTGTTCTCAAAATGCTGTTGCATCCTTATTTGTAAATTATTGGTTACGCCCGTGTATAGAACTGTCTTTCGTGGATTGGTAACTATATACACGAAATAGTTGTGTGGTTTCATTTTGTGGTTTTGTTTAAATATGGGATATTATATTTACTCTGAAATACTCAAAAATGTACCTTTGTCATTCTTTCAGAATGACAAGACGGCTTTGTTTGCTTTTAGCGGACTAAATTTCATTTTTATGTTATTGTTTTAATTTAAAAACCTCACTTCAAAACCCCCTCAAAAAACGCCTCAACTTCCTCTTTTGTAGGTTGTTTCATAGGACGAACCACTCTAAAACCCACAAAAGGAGAATCGGCATTCCACCATTTACTTTTGGGAATTTGCGGGTCTCTTCTGTTCCAAATTAGGTCAGATTTTAGGCGGTCGGCACTGCGTAATTGAGTTTCTTCACTTTGATAATTTCCCCCTTTTACCGTGCTTGGATAGCGTTTTAATTTGGTATTATAGGGGTTTGTCTGGCCATCTTTCAAGGTCTTATAAAATCCTTCGTCATATTGGTCAAGCGTCCATTCTGCTACATTACCTAACATATCGTATAATCCCCAAGCGTTAGGTTTTTTCTCAGCTACGTGATGATATTTTTCTTCTGAATTTCCTTTAAACCATGCGTAATTACCTAATTCTGAGGCATTTTCTCCAAAAAAGAAACGGCTTTTACTTCCCGCCCTACATGCATATTCCCATTCGGCTTCGGTGGGCAAACGGTAGAAAATTCCTGTTTTATAATACAGCCATTTGCAATACATTAAAGCCGCATATTGTTGCATAGAATTAGCAGGGAATCCTCCTACTTTGCCCATTCCCAAAGTAAAATCTATGTACGGTGGACTTGGGCGAGTAATGGCATCGGGCTTGGGTTCAGGGTCTCTTTCTTCCTCAAAAAAAAGTTGGTATTCATCATACGTTACCTCTGTGGCACCCATCCAAAAAGGCTCTATTTTTACCTTCACTTGTGGGCTTTCATCGGCTTCGTGTCCTTGCTCATTTTCAGGACTTCCCAACATAAATTCCCCCGCAGGAATTGGCATCATTTTAAACTTTACCGTTGTGTTTGGAATCACCTGTTCATAAGTCTTAAAGTCTTGTGATACAGCTATTTGCGAAACTAAAAATAGAAATCCTAAAATCGTTTTTTGCATTATTTTTATTAGAAATTTAATCTTTTAAAGATAGGTTAAAATTAGTTATGAAATGTGAGATATGAAACATTTTTACACATCATTTTAGAATAAGAATTGAGGTAATGTAGTAATTATCAGCTATCTAAAAAGGAGAAAATTGAAAAATATACCCAAAAAGCAAACAAAAAAGGAGAGACTTTTTGAGCCTCTCCTTTTACTCGAAAACTTCCCGAAAGTAAAGAAAACTTTCGGGAAGTTGCGTTTATATTTTAATGCTTAAAATGACGAATTCCTGTCATCACCATTGCCACACCATTGGCATCGCAATAAGCAATTGAATCTTTATCTTTTATCGAACCTCCTGGTTGCGTAACTGCCGTTATTCCAGCCTTATGAGCAATCTCAACGCAGTCTGGGAAGGGGAAAAACGCATCCGAAGCCATCACCGCACCATTCAAATCAAAACCAAATTCTTTGGCTTTTTCAATGGCTTGTTTCAGTGCATCCACTCGTGAAGTTTGCCCAACACCACTGGCTAAAAGTTGTCCTTCTTTTGCCAAAATAATAGTGTTCGATTTAGTATGTTTACAGATTTTCAAGGCAAATTCTAAGCCTTTCAACTCTGATTCGGTCGGAACTTTTTGGGTTACCGTCTTAAAATCGGCAATTTTTTCAGTAACTAAATCTTTATCCTGTTCCAAAACACCATTCAATAATGTCTTGAACATTTTTTTGCCAAATGCTACTGGTTTGCGAACTAATAAAATACGATTTTTCTTTGATTTAAGCACTTCCAGAGCCTCTTCTGTGTATGCAGGAGCAATTAGAATCTCGAAGAAAAGCGAGTTCATTTCCTCGGCAGCGGCTTTATCAACTGTTCCGTTCGTGGCTAAAACACCTCCAAAAGCTGAGATAGTATCGCAAGCAAAGGCGTTTTTGTATGCTTCATGTACAGTTGCACCCGTAGCCACACCACAGGCATTGGTGTGCTTGATAATGACGAAAGAAGTTTCTTCAAATTCATCCACCAAAGTGATACAAGCATCCACATCCACCAAGTTATTATAAGAGATTTCTTTGCCGTGTAGTTTATCAAAAAGAGCAGCTAAATCACCATAAAAAGTAGCAGATTGATGCGGATTTTCTCCGTAACGAAGGCTATTTTGCGGTAAAGATTTGAAATCGTAAATATCCGTTTTATTGCCATTAAAATACGCATGAATAGCAGTATCATAATGCGAAGACGTACCAAATGCCAACATCGCAAAACGCTTACGGTCGGATAAATCGGTTTGGCAGTTTTTATTTTCCAATATAGAAAGTACCTCTGCATATTGCGTGCGAGATGAAACTATCAAAACATCGTTAAAATTTTTGGCAGCTCCACGAATCAGCGAAATGCCGCCAATATCAATTTTTTCGATAATATCATCTTCCGAAGCACCACTCGCTACGGTTTCCTCGAAGGGATACAAATCTACTATAACTAGGTCAATCGAAGGGATTTCGTATTGAGCAGCAGTATCTATATCTCCCTGATTATCACGACGATACAAAATTCCACCAAATACTTTTGGGTGAAGTGTTTTCACTCGTCCGCCAAAAATTGAGGGATAACTTGTGAGGTCTTCAACTGCCGTAACTGGGATGTTCAACTCTTCGATAAAAGTCTGCGTGCCACCCGTTGAATAGAGTTTTACGCCATTTTTGTGAAGCAATTCAACAATCGGAGCGAGTCCGTCTTTGTAATAAACCGAAATGAGAGCAGATTGGATTTTCTTGGATTCCATTGGGATTTGAAACGAGCCATTAGCCCGTGCTTGTTTGAATTAAGGTGCAAAATTAATACATTTATTGTTTTGTAAGATATTAGATATGAGTTATGAGTTATGAGTACTAAGTAAACGTCTTATAATCAGCATTTTAGTCAAAAATTAGTTTTTAAAATTTAGTTCAATTATAATTTATAAGACGCATAGTCAGAAATTTACGGGAGTCGTCCTTTTGAAGGACGACTCCCGTATTCGACAAATATAGTTTCGTATAAATAAATATTATGAATATCGAAATAGAAAGAAAATACTTGGTCAAACATGACCTTTGGGAAGCCCTGACAAAACCTGTTGGCGAATATTATCGACAGGGATATATGGTTAATGAAAAAGCGAAAACAGTAAGAGTTCGGGCAACGGAAAATCATGGATTTATCACCATCAAAGGCCGTACCGATAACCCTGCCGTAAAACCTGAATATGAATATCAAATTCCAAAAGCCGAAGCCCTTGAATTGTTGGATGGTTTCACGGAAAACAATATTGAAAAACATCGTTACAAGATTAATTTTGAAGGAAAAACTTGGGAAATTGACGTTTTTCACGGAGCAAATGCGGGTTTGATTGTAGCAGAAATAGAGTTAAATTCGGTGGATGAAAGCTACGAAATTCCAGAATGGATAGATCGTGAAGTTACGCACGAAGCCAAATATTTTAATGCGAGATTGGTAGCGTTTCCTTTTTCGAAGTGGTGAAAAAACAAGGATATGAATTTAGATAAAATAGATTTGCAAATTTTGAAGTTTCTTCAAGAAGATGCTTTGATGACCAATAAAGAGATAGCTTCTCGCTTGAACCTCACGACTACGCCCATACATGAGCGAATAAAACGCCTTGAAAATGAAGGAGTTATCGAAAAATATACTGCCATTCTGAATAAATCAAAGTTGGGGAAAAGTCTGGTGGTTTTGGTGGATGTAACGCTTAAAGAACACGCTGCTACATTTTTGGAGCAGTTTGAAAAAGACGTTTTGCTCTTACCCGAGGTGGTGGAATGTTACTGTATTTCGGGTGGTTCAGATTTTTTGTTGAAGGTTTTGATGAAAGATATGGACGAATACCGACATTTTATTTTGCATAAATTAGCCACGCTTTCCAATATCGGCAATGCCCAAAGCCGTTTTGTGGTAAATGAAATTAAAAGCCAAACGCCCGTGCCGATTGAGGTTTAGTTAATCAACCCTGATAGCGGCTAAAAACCCTGTCAGCGATTGAGCAACGAATACACCGTACATACACTAAATTAAAAGTTCAAATGATGCGTGTTTTACGGAAGCCTTCGGTTTTCACCGAAGGCTTCCGTTTGAAACTAAACTAATACGCAATAAGTATTTAAAATTTGTGTTATATTACGCTTTAAATTAGCCTTCACTCTCCGCCCTCCTCTTTAAACTCAAATTCCACATCGAAAGCCCCACCAATATCACATAAACCACTGAAATGCAATAGGATAAGACAATAAAGAAGTCGAGATAATTTATACTTTTCTGGAAGAAATTTTTGTAGAAAAGTACTAAAATACTGCCCAAATATGCGTAATAATCGGCAAAGGTGATGAGGAAACCAACCGTTCCAGATTTCTTGAAAGCGGCAATCATTCGCTCGAAATATAGACTATTGCACATCGAATACGCCATATATACGCCCAATCCTAAACTCGTGAGCCAACCCACGGGCGAGAGGATTCCTTGCTGATACAACAGCGTACTCACGCCAATCAGAACACCTCCTGCTAACATCAATAATTGGATAATCACGAAAGCCTTGTAATTATTTTGTACCCAACGCATTGCCGCCATCATCAACAAAACCGTGATGGCAATGGGCGTTTCGGTTTGGGTAAAAATGGCTGAATTATTGCCATAGCCCAACAATTTCCAAATTTCAGGCGTGAAATTATCCCTAAATTCTCGGAAAGTGGTGAGCAATATGTATGACATCACGAAGATGAACATACTCAATGTAAATTCGTTGATAAATGCCTTACGGTCAGCCTTTTGCATCGGTTTTCGTTCGGTACGACTCTCTTTGTCGGCTTCGGTGGGTGGTGGAATTTGCCCCATCAACCATGTACAAATCCCGAAGGGAACAATCATAATTGCACAAGCCACAAAGGGCATCCAAAACTGACTGACTTCCAAAGTAGTCATCACCCATTTACCAATACTTTTGGCAAAACCCGAACCCATAATAAACGAAGCCGTAAGGACAGCCACCAATAAATCAGTCGTTTTTCTGCCTTCCAAAAACCCCAAAATAGTACCGTAAACCATACCCAAAGGAAGACTTGCCATAAATATAAAAATGAGGTTATAAGGGGCAGGGACAAGAGCAAAAAACAGATAACAAAACCATGATAATGCAATCATTATCAGCAAGTTACGAGAACGGTTTTGGGGCAACATTTCCGATACATATTTAATGCCCAAACCCTTAGAAACCGCAAAACCCAAAACCTGAGCCGTTATCATCAAGATTTTGAAATTGACTCCTAAGAATGATAATTCTTCATAAGTCGCCGCCGTGTATGCCCGCCTAAACGGATAAAAACACATATAGGTAAAGAAGGCAGTAAGGGCCGCAAAAAAAGTAGCATTGAAGGAGTTTTTATTGATGAATTTGCTGATTATTTGGGTCATATCAAAAGGATAAATTGGTTATTTCAAAGATAGGTTTTTTAAGGGGAATAATCTTAATCGACTCGAAACAAAGCCACTAAGCCCAACACAGGTCCAATCGCCAAAAAAGTGTATAAAAATTCAGCATCAATATGACCAGAAATAGCGTTGATAAATTGAATACTGACGATGGTGATGGCAAAGCCAATGCAGTTTACAATTGTTAAAGATGTGCCTTTGGATGCTTCTGGGGCATTTTGGGCTACTAAGGTTGAAAATAAAGGAGAATCTGCAACTACTACCATTCCCCAAAAGAAGAGAAAAATTAATAGGGCATTTATAGAATTTTGTGATAAAAATACGGGTGAAATCAAACAGCAAATACAAGAAGCTGATAAAGCAAAAGTAGCGATGTTTTTGGGTTTAAATCTTTCAGAAAATTGTCCGCTCAATACGCAAGCAATTGAACCCGAAGCAATGATGAGAAAAGAGAAAAGAGAAATGTTTAAGTCAATATTTGGAAATTGATTCTTATAAAATTTCAACATTACAGGCACAAATGCCCAAAAGGCGTACAACTCCCACATATGCCCGAAATACCCAAAGGCAGCGGCTTGAAATTTCTTATTTTTGAAAACCGTAAAAAAGGTGTTGAACTGTAATTGCTGCCCTGCTTTTCGATAAGGTCCGTCGGGAACGAAAACGTACATGATTGTTCCGCCCAAAAACGACAAAGTGGAAGTAGCATAAATGACGTATTTGTAAGGAAAACTTGCCGTAAAGTTTTTTAATAAATACGGAAAAGCCGTACCCAAAACCAACGCTCCCACCAAAAACCCCAAGGATTTACCCAAACCTTTTTGGTAATAATCCGAAGCAATCTTCATCCCGACTGGATAAATTCCTGCTAAGAAAAATCCTGTTAAAAACCTAAAAATCAGGATATTGAAAGCATTTACTCCCTCAAAACTTATTCCTACATTAAAAAGTCCTGCTAAAATGGCACTCATCAAAAATACCAAAGACGGTGAAAAACGATCGGAGATAGTCAGTACAGCAAAGGTTAATGTTCCCGTGATAAATCCAAACTGAATGGCACTCGTTATATGAGCCAAAAAGCTATTTTCCAAATGTAAATTGGCAATAATCTCGGGCATAATGGCATTACCCGCAAACCAAAGCGAAGTGCAAAAAAACTGAGAAATGACGATAGTGATTAAGATTTTATTCATGTATTTTAGTGGTTATTTATGTTAAAAGTGCTTGATTATCAGCCACAAATTCATCAAAACTTTTAGGCTTTTCGCCCGTTATTTTTTCTATCCAATCAGTATTTTCTGGTACTTTCTGAAAGCGTGGCAAAAAGTGTAACATAATCATAACCATGATGAAACCAAATGCTATATTTTCTCTTCTTTTTTGAAAATAAAATTTCAGTAAATTAGGCGATTCATAAGTAATTTTCCTTCCTAAGCCTTTGCTTAATTTATCTGCCATTTCGGGGAAAGTAAGTTTTTCATAACAAGTCAATTCGTAGCTTTTATTGACATATTCCATAGGATTTGTTAAAATTTTGGCACCTACTTTTCCAATATCACTTACATCAATTAAGGTGAATTTAGCCTTTCCCGCAGGGAGAAATATTAAGTTTTTATTAACCAAATCTTGCCTTAATGTTGTTGAAAAATTCTGCATAAAATAGGCAGGACGCAAAAAGGAGAAGGAAATACCACTTTCCACAATCAATTTTTCAATTTTATGGTGGGGAATAATACTACTCTTTTCAACGCCTTGTACCGATAAAAAAACAATATGTTTTACGCCACATTGTTGGGCGATTTTGATGAAGGGTTCAAAATATTTTTCTACTTCTGAAAGCTGCGGTGGACGAATCAAAAACAAATAAACTATATTTTTCAAAGCTTTCAGATAAGTGGCTGGATTAGCAAAATCAAGTTCAGAAAACTCAACTTTCAATCCTTTAAATTTAGCTTTATCTTTCTCTAAATCCTTGACGCCAGCTACAATTTTATCGGTACTATTAATTATTTGAAGCGATTTGATTACTTCAAAACCCACATTGCCCGTAGCTCCTGTAACAAGTATATTTTTCATAGTTTAGGTTAAATTACAGCAGGTTTAGATGGTCACTAATTATGCTTTTTGTAAAAATACAGCTAAGTATGGGTTTAAAGAACAAACATAGAAAATTTGAAAATATCTTTAATATATAGTTAGATATTTACGCTTATGCAGTACCATTGACATTTTTATTTTTCTATTCTATATTTCTCTTTCTTTTGTGGAGTTTCATACCCACAGAAATTTTTACAACCTCTTCTTTTTCAAGTAAATAGTATCAAAAAATATTCTGGTATAATTATTTTACAAA
>JANPIG010000802.1:0-3521 GCA_031424875.1 Cytophagales bacterium | reverse complement strand
CAAATACAGACGTGCCTTTTTTACCTATTGGCGGAGATGTAGCCCTTACCCATCATTGGTAACGTTTGATGTAACCTGTAGATATGTATGTCTGGCAAGAAGACTCCGTACAAACACACCCATACAAGCCCTCACGACCCTAAACGACCCCGTATATGTGGAATGTGCCAGGTTTTTTGCCAAGCGAATGAGCCAAGAAAAAATGGATATAAACACCCAAATCAGCAAAGGCTACCAATGGGCCATGTCGAAAGAAATTTCAAAGGATAAATTGTTGATTTTGAGAAACTTATACGACAAATCCCTCCAACAATATACCACCAAGCCCTACGAAGCCATGAAGTTCACAGGCTACTGCCCCGACGACCACAATGTCCCCAAAAATCTCCCCGATTTAGCCGCAAAAACGATGGTAGCTACTGCTATTTTGAATTTGGATGAATTTGTGATGAAGGAGTGAATCTCTTACTTCATACAATGCTTCAAATAAAGCCCCTCGGCACGTTTATGTCCTCTTCCAGCTAAATAATTCCAATCTGAACAGGCATTTTTGAGGGCATTTACCGTGAAATAACAATCGGCTCTTTTGTATAAAGCATCCACGGCATCATCGGTCATCAAGATACATTTGGTGTATAATTTTACGGCTTTTTCATAGTTCTTTTTTACGAAAAAATTATTGGCACGTTCCATCAAAGTTTGATAATATTCTTGGTCAAAATAAGTGTTTTCCCGCTCCTCTTTTTCCATATAATCAAAAATATAATTGAACTGAACTTCAATGGGTTTATTACTGTACTCAGCATTTTTCCACGATTTTGAGGTGGATGCTACTGCTGTTAATAGTTGATTATTATAAGCTGAATCAGATGATTCTTTGATGGCAATATCAGAAATCTGTCCTGTTTTTGTTATGTCAAATTGAATCCTGAAATGCCCTTTTTGTTTTTCTGGATAATTAAAAGCCTTCTCTATGGCTTGGTAAGAATTTTGAAAAACATCATTAAAATTATCCAGTTCGTATCTGCTCAAACCTTCAGCTCTAACGATAAAATGTGGATAAAAGTCCTCTGTGAAAGCATAAGCAGTATCGCCATTAGGTTTTATTCTGGTATTGGGCACGACAAAATTTCGTAAAAAGTATTTTTCTGAAGATTCTTTTGTGGCTAAATAATGATATCGGAGTACTTGATAATTTTCTTTGGCAATATCTTCCCAAATACTAAAAACAAGCTCGCTATTAGTAAGTTTCTCAATTTTATAGCTACTTCTTCCCACCGTAAGTTTATTACTCGATACTGAATAAAACATTGTTGCGGCGTTGGCATGGTACATGGCGGTAACGGTTTTTGCTTTCCTAAAAGATAACATCGTTGCTGTTGTTCTCGCCACATAATCGTCCCTTACGAGCGTACCGTCCTGATAATCAGCGTAATCAAAACCCCAATTCCCCAAAAGTAATTTTGGGTCAATGGAAGCGGAATCTAAAATCATCTCTTGGGCGTTGATGGTGAAGCATAAGCAATGAAGGAGAATAAGTAGGATAGATTTTTTCATATTTGAGTATAATCTGTGGTAAATGTATTAGCTTATTGTAATGGTGAGTGTTTACAAAGAATTGGCCCCTATTAATGAACCTGTTTAAACTTTCCCTTTCGACTAAGAAAATGTCTTTTAGAATCTGTCATTCCAAAATTTTTTCAACGTAGCTGTGCTATGTTTCAAAAATTTTAAAACAACAGCTTCAAAAATACAATAATTTTTAGCCAGAAACGGAAAGTCTAAACAGGTTCAAGGTTAAAAGATTGTTTTACAGGATATTGTATTGAAAATATACTTAAATTTATAAGTTTAGAATCGAATTTTAGCTGAAAAATGAAAATATATCAAGAAGCGCATCAGCATTTGCTCCAATATGAAACTCGTAGACATTTTTTGAAACAAATATCTACGGGAGTTGGCTTAGTGGCTATGGGTTCTATGTTGCAAAACTGTGGCATGGGTAATGCTCCTGCTGATAATTCTGCCAACGTTTTAAACCCTTTTGCTCCTAAAAATCCTCCGCTTTTGGGCAAGGCAAAATCTGTGATTTATATTCACATGGCGGGGGCTCCTTCTCAGTTGGAATTGTTTGATTATAAGCCCGAACTTCAAAAAATGGACGGGCAAGACTGTCCTCAATCTTTTTTGTCAGGAAAGAAATTTGCCTTCATTCGAGGTGTTCCAAAAATGTTGGGCAGTCAGGCAAACTTTAAACAGCATGGACAAAGTGGAGCTTGGATTTCAGACTATCTGCCTCATTTACAAGAAGTTGCCGATGAGGTTACTTTCCTGAAAGCCATGAGTACCGACCAGTTTAATCATGCTCCTGCCCAATTGCTCATGCACACGGGTTCGGCACGATTGGGTCGCCCTGCGATTGGTTCGTGGGTAACGTATGGCTTGGGTTCAGAGAATCAAAATTTGCCAGGTTACGTAGTGTTGGCTTCGGGTGGAAAAAACCCTGATGCTGGAAAATCTGCTTGGGGAAGTGGCTTTTTACCTTCGGTTTATCAGGGCGTACAGTGCCGTTCAGAAGGCGACCCTGTTTTGTTCATTTCAGATCCTGATGGGATGAGTCGAGACCTAAGAAAATCTTCCATTGATGCCATTAATGAAATTAATAAAAAGCAGTACGAAGAATTTCAAGACCCCGAAACCTTAGCCCGAATTTCGCAGTATGAGATGGCATTCAAGATGCAAACTTCCGTACCCGAAGTAATGGATATAAAAGGTGAACCTCAATACATTCATGAAATGTACGGAACAGAAATTGGGAAGGAAAGTTTTGCTAATAACTGCCTGTTAGCCAGAAAGTTAGTAGAAAGTGGCGTGCGATTTGTCCAACTTTTTGATTGGGGCTGGGACTCGCACGGAAACGTAGAAGATAATTCAGTAAATAAAGCTTTGCAGGACAAATGCCGAAGCACCGACCAAGCCACAGCCGCTTTGTTAAAAGACTTGAAACAACGGGGATTATTGGAAGAAACGCTTGTGGTGTGGGGAGGAGAATTTGGCAGAACACCCATGCAAGAAAACCGTGAAGGTAAAGCTCAAGCATTCAAAGGCAGAGACCACCACACGGATGCTTTCACGATGTGGATGGCGGGTGGAGGCATTAAAAAAGGCTATACCCACGGCGAAACTGACCCCATTGGTTACGCTGGAATTTCGGGCATAACATCCACCTACGACTTGCAGGCAACGATTTTGCACACATTAGGCTTTGACCATGAGAAATTTACCTATCTTTTTCAAGGCAGAAATTTCAGATTGACGGATGTCCATGGGAAGGTGATAAAAGAGGTTTTGGGATAGAAAATTATTACTTTCTGAAAGTTATTTTTACTTTCGGAAAGTTCACTGGTAGAACTTCTCGAAAGTAAAAATAACTTTCGAGAAGTGTTTTCAACAAGTAATTAAAAGAATCACCGCATCATTAGAAAGTGCCTCAAAATCTATCATTTTAATATCCCAAATTG
>JANPIG010000801.1:0-2178 GCA_031424875.1 Cytophagales bacterium | reverse complement strand
CTGGAATTGAAGGAAATCGTTCATCAAAAGGACGACTTCTTTATGTTTCAAGAACAGGTGATTCTCAGCCTTTTAGCTCATATCAAATGGCAAATAGAAATCTGTTTTTTGACCTAAAAATGCTTCAAAATGAATCTTATACAATTTATTTAAAAGCAAATAGTAGTGAAGACTTAAAATTTCCGATGACTTTTTGGGAAGAAAAAAGGCTATATCAACACCTATCTGATATGAATCTAATATGGGGGATTTACTTTGGTTTTATATTGCTTATCTCTTTATATAATTTCTTTTTATGGCTCACGATTCGTGATAAAACCTATATTTTTTATACGCTCTATGTACTCACTTTCGGTTTGCTCCAAGCCGATTTGTACGGTTATGGCTTCCAGTATTTATGGTCGAACGGTTTTATCAACGACCGAGGTGTGATTGTGTTTATGTTTGGCTCAAACTTCTTCATGATTCATTTTCTTAGGAATTTCTTGAATTTGAAACAGCACTTGCCTTTTTGTTACAATGTTTCTATAAAAATCTCATGGATAGTGGCTTGTTTGGCTATCATTGGCTTTCTATTTTATCAATGGTATTTCAATATTATTGGTGTTATTTTAATTATGGGCTTGGTGCTTTGGTTTTTTTATTTGATTGTTAAACTCATCATTTTAAAACAAAAATCCGCCTATTTTTCACTCTTGGCTTTCGGTGCTTTGATGATTGCAACTTTCGTGGTAATTCTCAAAAATTTTGGCATACTTTCCGCCGAAAATCAAGATTATTATTTGATGATAGGCTCAATGATTGAAATTGTACTTTTCTCATTGGCTCTCGGTGATAAATTTCGATATGAGCAATTAGAAAAAGAGCGACAACAACATATCCGCAACGAAATCGCAGCAAATCTGCACGATGATTTGGCAGCTTCTTTGAGTAGTTTAACGATGTTTTCTGAATCAAATCGTAGAAAAGCCCAAAAAGAATCAAATCCTAATGAATTGATTTTCAGTAGAATAAGCGAAAAATCACGAGATATTTTAAATTTGGTGCGTGAGAATGTTTGGGAGATGAATTCACGCAATGACCAGTCGGAAGAATGGTTGGATAGAATGATAAAATTTGCAGTAGAAACCTTGGAGAGTAAACAGATAGAATTAGACTTAAACGTGAGCGATGAAATCAGAAATAGAATTTTACCAATTGATTATCGAAGAGATTTATACCTTTTTGTGAAGGAAGCAATTAACAATATTGCTAAACATTCAGAAGCTGATATGGTAAAATTGAGTCTTTATTTACAACAAAATACCTGGTTTTTAACCATTGAAGATAATGGCAAAGGATTCGATACTAAAGAGGGGAACAAGGGAAATGGCTTATTAAATTTTCAGAACAGAGCGAATCATTTAAAGGGAAAATGTGAGATAAACTCTGTGATTGGCGAAGGAACGGAGGTGATGTTATGGTTTAAATTTGGACACTGAGTTTCTCAGAGTTACTCACAAGGTTTCACAAAGTTAAAATAATTTTCATTGTGAAACTCTGTGAAAAACTCCTTGCAACTCTGCGTCCAGAACTTTATCCCTATTAATATTAGTAGTTGAAACCCCAGAAATTATCCAATACTTTTGAACGTAATTTCCATATTCACCATAAGCAAAAACCACCGTCATGATACGAGTTTCCATTTTTGAGGATAATCATGAAATCCGAGAACTTCTTTCTGAAACTGTTGGGCTTTCGGAGGAGTTATTCTTAGTTGGATCGTACTCAAATGCCAATGATGTACTACGAAATATCAAAAAAGATAAACCCGATGTTGTGTTGATGGATATTCAAATGCCTGGGATTTCGGGGATTGAGGCTTTGGAGAAAATAAAGTCTCAAAATTCTGAGGTTCAAGTACTTATACAAACAGTTTTTGAAGATAATGCCCGAATATTTGCAGCAATCTGTGCGGGGGCGAGTGGTTATATTCTGAAGGATTCCAGTCCTGAACGTTATGTAGATGCCATCATTGAGGTCCATCAAGGAGGCTCTTCGATGTCGCCAGCCATTGCCCGCAAAGTGATGACAATGTTTAGTCAGCAAAACCAAAAAAGGGAAACTTTTCAAGCATTATCAAGCACCGAACAGCGAGTTTTGGATTGTTTGGTAAAGGGCATGAGCTATAAAATGATT
>JANPIG010000800.1:0-4352 GCA_031424875.1 Cytophagales bacterium | reverse complement strand
GAGTTTGATGCCTTCAATCCCTTGGTGGCTCGTATGGTGGAGCAACAAAAGAAATTGGTACAGGACTTTTTGGTAGAAGCTAAAAAATTAATTGCTGCCGGTGATAAAAAAGCGGGTGGTTTGGCTTTGTTTCGTGCGCATAGAGGCTTGCCAAAGGCTCGACCTGTGATTAAATATCTTTCAGAAACGGGTATCAAGCAAATCATGCAGGAAACGGAGAATATCTACTTAGCTGAAAATCAGAAGCTCATGCCCGAAGCTGATGCTCCTTTGATGTTTACGATTGAGGAGAAGAATAATCAGGTGGAAATGACTGAAAAGGGTTTGACTTTTATGACGAAAATGGTTGAAAATCCAGATTTCTTCGTGATTCCAGATCTTTCAGTTGATTTAAATGCTATTGAGAAAAAAGAAGGTATTACTGAGCAAGAAAGAATTATTGAAAAAGAGGCTCTTATTCATGACTATTCGGCCAAAACACAGCGTATTCATACCGTAAGCCAGTTATTGAAGGCTTATACGTTATTTGAGAAAAACGTTGAATATATTGTAGATGACAACGATGGCAAAGTGAAAATTGTGGATGAATCAACGGGTCGTATCATGGAAGGTCGTCGTTATTCAGATGGTTTGCACCAAGCCATCGAAGCCAAAGAAAGTGTTAATATAGAAGATGCTACACAAACTTATGCGACCATTACGCTCCAAAATTATTTCAGAATGTATCACAAACTTTGTGGTATGACGGGTACAGCTGAAACTGAAGCGGGTGAATTCTGGACAATTTATAAATTAGATGTAGTTACTATTCCCACTAACAGAGCCATTTCAAGAACAGATCATGAAGATAAAGTTTACAAAACAGTTCGTGAAAAATATAATGCCGTTGCCGATGAAATCCAAGAATTGGTAGAAGCAGGTCGTCCAATATTGGTGGGTACAACTTCGGTTGATAACTCTGAGTTATTAAGCCGTATGCTATCTATCCGCAAAATTCAACACAATGTTCTAAATGCCAAGCAACACGCTCGAGAAGCAGACATCGTAGCGGAAGCAGGCCAAGCTGGGAAAGTAACCATTGCTACCAACATGGCGGGGCGTGGAACAGATATCAAACTTTCGCCAGAGGCTCGTAATGCAGGAGGATTAGCCATCGTGGGTACAGAAAGACACGAATCTCGCCGTGTGGACAGACAGTTGCGTGGACGTTCGGGTCGTCAGGGTGATGTGGGTTCTTCACAATTTTTCCTTTCATTGGAAGATGATTTGATGCGTAAATTCGGTTCAGACCGTATCGCCAAAGTCATGGACAGAATGGGTATGGAAGAAGGCGAAGTTATTCAACACTCCATGATTACGTCTTCGGTAGAAAGAGCTCAGAAGAAAGTAGAAGAGAATAACTTTGGAATTCGTAAGCGTTTGTTGGAATATGATGACGTAATGAACTACCAACGTAATGCTATCTATAAACGTCGTCAAAATGCCCTTTTTGGCGAACGTTTAGCCTTAGATATTGCCAATAATATGTATGACGTTTGTTCGGAATTAGTACAAAACAACCCAAATTATGACGAACTAGAATTACGTTGTCTGGAAATTTTGGGGATTATACCACCGTTCAGCCGTGAAGAAATTACGAAGTTAAACACTCAGCAAAGAACGACTCGTTTGTATGATGCTGCTGAAAAACACTATCAAGCCAAAAACAAAGGACTTTGTGAAAAAGTAGTCAATTTCGCTCAAGAAGCCATTTCTCATGGTTATACGGGTATGCAAGTACCTATTGTGAGTGGCAATATGATGTCGCAGATGTTTGCAGATGCCAAAGAAACCATTGATACCAAAGGACGTAAATTGATTCAGGAAATGGAAAAATCTATTGCCTTGAATTTGATTGACCAAGAATGGAAAGAACATTTAAGAGATATGGACGATTTGAAACAATCTGTTCAGAATGCTTCCTACGAACAAAAAGACCCTTTATTGATTTATAAGTTTGAAGCGGTAAAATTATTTGAGCGTTTTTTGAGCAGAATCAATATTGATACCGTAAGTTTCTTGATGAAAGCTGATATGCCCGAAATTCAAGAAGCCCAAGCTCCCAAACCACAAATCCGCCGACCTGAACCCAAACAAAAATTACAAGTTCAGAAAGATGATGCCATTTCTTCATTATTAGGTGGTTTGGCAGGTGGCAGAGGGGATGAAAATGATTATCACGACCCAAGTGCAGGCCGTGTACCCGAAAAAGTAGCGCCAAGACAAGCCGTAAAAATTGCCGATAGAAACCAAAGAGTAACAGTTCAATATCGTGATGGATCTCTAAAAGAAGGCGTGAAATATAAAACCGTTGAGCAAGATGTAGAGAAGGGTGTAGCAGTGGTGATTGCGTAGAAATTAATACAGTAATAGCGTGATTGAAAACATTATCTTTCAACAATACAATTTTTCTTAGTTCTAAAATGATAAAAAAACCGCTTCAATATTTCATTGAAACGGTTTTTTGTCATTAAATCAAAAAAATATAATACGACACCCTCTTAAAATGTAAAATTCATTATCTTTACACAATTCATCCACAAATTTAAAATGTTATTTTATGGCTAAACTATTACATTTAGATACCTTTGAGTCAGATGCAGGCGACCTTACTGTTTTTGAAAAAGTACTTCCAGGGGAAATTAAGCGTGTTTTTTATATTCGTGGACAAGTAGGACAGGAGCGAGGCGGGCACCGACATTTGCGTACATGGCAGGCGCTTATCTGTATTTCGGGAAGTTGCCGAGTGTTGACTGACAATCAAGAAAATCAAGAATCCTATCTTTTAAATTCCCCCGAAAAATGTTTATTATTAGCTCCCGAAGATTGGCACGTAATGGATCAATTTGAAGAGGGTTCTATATTACTCGTTTTAGCAAATACACAATACGATAAAGATGATTATATCTTTGAACCGTATGAACAAGCTATAAATTGTGAAATATAAATATCAGATTTGAAATAACATAGATTTCAGGTTTCCTATTTTACAATTCATACCTTTTATATTAATGACCATTCCATTCCTTAGTCTTAAAGCGACTAATCAGGTTTACGAAGAACAAATTAATGAAGCTATTGCAGAAGTAATTGCTTCGGGCTGGTATATTTTAGGTGATAGGCTAAAACAATTTGAAGCAGATTTTGCAAAATATTGTGGAACAAAGCACTGTATTGGGGTTGCCAATGGTTTGGATGCGCTAATAATACTTTTGAAAGCCTCTCAATTTCCTGAAGGTTCTGAAGTAATAGTTCCTGCCAATTCCTATATCGCCACGCTGTTGGCAGTCTCAAATGCTAATCTTATTCCTATCCTCGTGGAGCCATCTTTAGAAACTTATCTGATTGATTTTCAGGTCATTGAGAAAGCGGTCACTTCCAAAACTAAGGCTATTTTAGTAACTCACCTCTACGGTAAATGTTGTGAAATGGACGCAATAAGAACCATTGCTAAGAAATATAGCTTAAAGGTTTTTGAAGACGCAGCCCAAGCACATGGTGCTACCTATAAAAGTAAAAAAGCAGGTAACTTATCGGATGGCGCAGGGTTTAGCTTTTATCCTTCCAAAAACTTGGGAGCCATGGGCGATGCAGGGGCCATTACAACTAATGATGATGCCTTAGCAGAGCGAATACGAACTTTACGAAATTATGGCTCTTCCGAAAAATATATATTTGATTATCAAGGATATAATAGTAGATTGTCAGAAATTCAAGCGGCTATTTTACAGGTGAAACTCCCTTTTTTAGATGCTGACAATGAAATTCGGCAAAACATTGCTAAGCGTTATTTAGTTGAAATCAATAACAATAAGATAATTCTTCCTCCCAACAATTCAGTATATAATGATGCTTGGCATCTTTTTGTGCTGAGGGCAGAAGAAAGAGACAATTTTAGAAAATATTTATTAGATAATGGTGTAGGTACTGACATACATTATCCAGTTGCCCCTCACAAGCAATTAGCTTATCAACAATGGCTAAATCTACCTTTACCAATTACGGAACACATACACAAAACTGTTGTCAGTTTACCTCTTAATACAACCCTCACCCCCGAAGAAATTACCTACATCATCCAAATTGTAAATAAATATTAAACTCTGTATTGAAAAATACCACTCCTTAATGTAATATGCTGCTTTCAGTTGTTATACCCGTATATCATGGTGCCATTACGATTGCACAACTCGTTGAGAATGTGCAGGAACAATTGCGTGTGTATGATTTTGAAATAATTTTGATTAATGATGGTAGTAAAGACAATTCCGAAAAGGTGTGTCTGGGTCTATCTGAGCAATTTCAAAATATAA
>JANPIG010000799.1:0-2297 GCA_031424875.1 Cytophagales bacterium | reverse complement strand
CTACCAACACCTTTTATTGATTTTTCTTGTAAATAATTTCTACAGATCGTGTTCATAATTCCCTTTTTACGGAATTATAAACTTTAAGTCGCAGGAATCCTTGCTAGATGTAATTCAAGTTATAAAACAGTTGTGCGAGTTGATTTTTATAATTCCGAATATTAAACAACATAAATCTTTAATTTCAGGCAAATATCTCAAACTTCATCCGCTTCAATTTCTTGAAAATAGTAATGTGCATAAAAATAATTACCGCAGGAGCAAATGCAGGAATCCACACAAAGGGTAGTTTAGTTATTTCTATAATGCTCTGATTTTCAGGGTGTTGTATCGAGTATTTTGTAGTAAGAATAGCAGATGCAATTACCGAAAGAATATCCCAAAAGCCAAAAATATTCCAAAAAAAAGTTGCCTTTTTACTCCAAAATTTATTTTTTTCAATGGCTTTTGCGATGAAAATTGCTCCAAAAGCAGTTGCGATATCTCCCAATCCTGCTAAAATGGCAAAGTAGGCTGGCAAGGCATTATAATAAGTAGATAACAAAAAATACACGCCCACCAATCTAAATGCATGTATTCTTACCAAGGATTGTAAAGGAATTGCATCCATAATTTTCCAATATATAGGCTTGTTGAAAATGAAACCAAAAAAGAAAATCATCAAAGGTAAAGCGGTAAAAAGTAAAACTCTTGGAGGTAAAGAATTTTCACTTAAAAGGCCTGACAAGGACATGGCCGAAACATAAATTAGATACGAAATAAAAAATGAAAGCACATTCTTAAATAATTTATTGGCATGAATATCAGTCATTTGAGCCTTAACTGCCCCTTGTTTTATCGTTTTAGCAATGAAATAAATGGTTATTGGGAATACGAAAGAGAAAGAAACTGAAACCCACATCGGGACATTTGAAAGATTTTTTTCCATGATTATAATAATTTTTGCTTGAACAATGTGTCAAAATTATTGTAACAAAAATTAATTTTACTTGCCATGAGACAAGTTCTAATTTTTCTTCATACAATCTTTGCGAATTCTACTCAACGAAGTATCAGTAACTCCCAGATAAGAAGCAATATTTTTGAGAGGAATATGTTGGAAAATCTCGGGATTATTTTCCATTAAATTGGCATATCGTTGTTCTCCAGATTGTTTTATCATCGACAGCATTCTTTGTTTAAGAGCGAATGATCCATTTATTAGCATCATTCTGCCAAATTCTCTAAACTCTGGAATAGTGTGAAAATTCTGTTGTAATTCTTCAAAAGAAAGATAAAAAGTCTCACAATCAGACATCGTTACAAGGCTTTCATGTGCTGGAATACGCTTAAAAAAAGAGTGGAAATCATTGGCAAACATAGCATTTGAAAAAATCATAGTCGTAACTTCATTTCCTCCTATATCATTAGTGTACATTCTGGCACAACCTTCTGCTATGAAATGTGAAGTATCGCAAACCTTCCCCTCTTCAATCAAAAATGTACCTTTGGGAACGTGTTTGCAGTGAAAAGTAGTAGCAATTAACGTTGCCTTTTCAATCGGCATTGGAAGAATTTTTTGTAAATAATTTATGAGGATTTGTGAATTCATAAGATTTTGAAGGAAACTTTTTGATGGAATATGCCGTTCAAATATAAACAATAAAACCTAAAATCAACATGTCAGAAATCATAAAAACTGCCCTTATTACAGGAGGTTCAAAAGGAATTGGTTATGGAGTAGCAGAGGCGTTAATTAAAGACGGAATAAAAGTTGCTATTACCTCACGTAGTCAAGCAAGTGCAGATGAAGCGGCAGCTGAATTACATAAAATTAAGGCTGGTTACGCCTTCGGTATTGAATCAGACGTTCGGGATTTGGCTTCTCAGGAACAAGCGGTTGCGACCATAATCGCTCAATGGGGACGATTGGACTATGTTATTGCTAATGCAGGCGTTGGACATTTTGCTCCTATCCAAGAATTAACTTCTGAACAATGGCAAGAAACTATTGATATAAATCTCACGGGAACCTTCAATTCTATCAAAGCATCTTACGCAAAATTAAAAGAAACACAAGGTTATTTTATTACAGTTTCGAGTTTGGCAGGAACAAATTTCTTTGCGGCAGGAGGTGCGTATAATGCTAGTAAATTTGGCGTAGTGGGTTTTTCTCAAGCCATTATGATGGATTTAAGAAAGGACGGGATTAAGGTAACTACTATTATGCCAGGGTCAGTGGCTACTAATTTTGGCGGACATGTACCCAGTGATAAAGATGCTTGGAAAATTCAGCCCGAAGATATTGGTCAAATGGT
>JANPIG010000798.1:0-8070 GCA_031424875.1 Cytophagales bacterium | reverse complement strand
AGTGATTCTGAAATCAGGAGCCACTTTATCAGGCACAGGAAACACAGTTTCATCTTACGCATGGAGTGGACCAAACGGCTACACTGCCAACGTACAAGAGCCACAGATTGCTAACGCCTTACCAGCTCGTACAGGAACATATACGGTATTAATTACGGATGCCAATGGCTGTACTGCCACGGCAACAGCAAGTGTAGTAGTAAATATTTTACCAACTGCCACCGCAAGTTCAAACAGCCCAGTATGTACGGGAGCAGAATTGAAATTGACTGCCACAGGCGTAGGAACGTATTTATGGAAAGGACCAGCAGGCTATACTTCAACTTCTGCCACACCATCAATTACCGTATTAACGGATGGAAGTCAAGCAGGCGTTTACACGGTAACAGTTACTAACGCAACGCAATGTACTTCAACGGCAACAACCAGCGTAGTCATTGAGAAGTGTTTGAAATTGGGAGATTTAGTTTGGAATGATTTGAATAATAACGGAATCGTAGATGGAACAGAAGCGGGTATTACGGATGCCGTAACGGTGAAATTGTACCGTGATGCTAACAAAGATAACGTACCAGACGGAGCAGCGATTGCAACTACGGTAACGGTTAATGGTAAATATTTATTTACTCAATTAGACCCCGACAGTTACATCGTAGAAATCGAAGCACCAGCAGGTTACAAATCATCAACGGGTAAAAACGGTTCATTAACGGGACCATTCGAGCCAGGCGTAAGTCCAGAATTAGGAGCAACGAAAGATGTAAATAACGATGATAATGGTAGTACGATAAGCGGACAAACGATTCGTAGTCAGTACATTACCTTAGCGAATACAACTGAGCCAATCAATGACGGTGATGCAGATAACAATTCTAACTTAACGGTTGATTTTGGTATCTATAAACCAAGCAGTCTAGGTGATTTTGTATTCTTCGATAAAAACAGAGACGGAATTCAAGATGCAGGAGAAACAGGTGTAGGTGGTGTAACGGTGAATTTGTACGATGGAACAACTTTGGTAGCCACTACTACAACTGACCCAGTAACAGGTTTATACAAATTTGACAACTTAGGATTAAGCACCTACACGGTTGAGTTTGTAAAATCGACACTACCAGCGAGTTATGTATTTAGTCCAAAAGATGCTAATGCAAACGTAAATGATGCCATTGACAGTGATGCCGATGTAGTAACAGGTAAATCATCGCCAGTAACTATCACAGTACCAGGCTCATACAACAGCACAATTGATGCAGGTGTAAATTGTCCAGCAGCAGTAATTAAAGTAATTGCGGTGGATAAAAATCCTTACTGCGAGAAGCAACCAATTGTATTTACCTTGACATTAGATGCCAACTTTGTAGGAGGAAAATCATTCTCATGGAAAGGACCAAATGGTTATACGGCTAACGTTCAAGAGCCAACTATTTCAAGTGCAGCCTTGACCAATACAGGAACTTATACCGTAACTGTCGTTTCAAACAACTCATGCGAAGCCACTACAACGGCAACCGTATCAGTAACGGTGAACGCTTTACCAACGGTAAGTGCGACAGGAGCCACGGTTTGTGAGACACAGACGATAAACTTAACCTCAAATGGAACTGGAACGTTCTCATGGAGTGGACCAAGTTTCAGCAGTACAGAACAGAATCCAAGCATTGCCAATGCTCAATTGGTAAATGCAGGAGCTTACACGGTAACGGTTAAAAATGGCAATGGATGTACGGTAAATACTACGGTAATCGTAATTGTAAACAAAGTACCATTAGCTCCATCGACTGCCACAGTAAGCAAAGGAATCGTTTGCGATGGCGAGCAAGTAGTATTGAGTGCGGTGTGTGGCAATGGCGAAGAAGCCAAATGGTACGATGCAGCAGGTGAAGGATTTACCAACTTAACGGTAACGCCAGTAGTAGGCACAAACAACTATTATGTAGCGTGTAAAAACACTGCCACAGGTTGCGAAACAGCAGGAACGAATCGTAAGAAAGTATCGGTAATTGTGAATGCAATTCCTGTTCCACCTGTTAAGCCAGGATTGAGCAAAGGTGTTATTTGTTTAGGAGAAACCGTTTCTTTGAATGCCACTTGTGGAACAGACGAAGTGCCAGTATGGTACAGCAATACTTCAACAGGAGCAGTAATAACAGCTTTGACTTTCACGCCAACAGTTATTGGAACATATAATTACTTTGTTTCATGTAAATCAACAGTTGGAGCATTCTGTGAGACATTTGCCGCAAATCGTGCGAAAGTAACCTTAGTAGTAAATGGTAACCCAGTAGCTACTGCAAGCGTGAAAGACAACACAGTTTGTACAGGTTCAACGATAGAATTAGTAGGTGGAGCCGATGGTAATACTTACGCATGGACTGGACCAAACAACTTTACAAGTAATGTTCAAAGTCCAACCATTGCCAATGCTCAGGCTAACAAAGCAGGAAGTTATATCATCACCGTAAGTAATGGCGTAGGATGTTCAGCAACTGCGGCAGTAAGTGTAAGTGTATTAGTAAATCCAGTAGCAACAGCAAGTGGAAATGTGATTTGTGCTAACGAAACAGTGATTCTGAAATCAGGAGCTGTATTATCAGGCACAGGCAATACCGTTTCATCTTATGCTTGGACAGGACCAAACAGTTTCACGGGAAGCACACAAAATCCAACGATTGCAAATGCTTTACCTAATGCAACAGGAACATACACGGTATTAATTACTGATTCAAATGGATGTACTGCTACAGCAACAGCAACGGTAGTAGTAAATATTTTACCAACAGCAACGGCAAGTTCAAACAGCCCAGTATGTACGGGAGCAACCTTGAACTTAACCGCAGGTGGCGTAGGAACATATTTATGGAAAGGACCAGCAGGATATACTTCAACATCTGCCACACCATCAATTACAGTATTGACAGATAATTCACAGGCAGGTGTTTACACGGTAACAGTTACAAACATCACAGGTTGTACAAGCACCGCCACCACGAATGTAGTAATTGAGAAGTGTTTGAAATTAGGAGATTTAGTGTGGGATGATTTGAATAATAACGGAATTCTTGATGGAACAGAATCAGGAATTGACGGTGTGAAAGTTGATTTAATCAAAGGAGGTTCAGTAATAACTTCTACCACGACCGCAGCAGGTGGTAAGTATTTATTTGCAGGACTTGACCCAGGTGATTATATCGTACAAATCACTGCCCCAGCAGGTTATATTTCATCGACAGGTAAGAATGGGTCAGCGACTGGACCTTACGAGCCAGCCGCAGACCCCGATAATGATTTGAATAATGACGATAACGGAAAGACCGTTGTAGGACAAGTAATCCAGTCATTGTCAGTAACATTATCTAACTTGAGTGAACCATTGGCAGGAGTAGATGGAGACGATAACAACGGAAACTTAACGGTTGATTTCGGCTTATTCAAACCAAGCCAAATTGGAGATTTTGTCTTCTTGGATAAGAACAGAGACGGAATTCAAGATGCAGGCGAGACAGGTGTAGGTGGTGTAACCGTAAACTTGTACGATGGCACAACTTTAGTAGCAACTACTACAACTGATGCCATAACAGGTCTATACAAATTTGATAACTTAGGATTAAGTACTTACACAGTTGAGTTTGTGAAATCAACATTACCAACGGGATATGTAATTAGTCCGAACGATGCTACAGTAGACGATAAAGACAGTGATGCCGATCTAGTAACAGGCAAAACCGGTCCAATCGTAATCAGCATTCCAGGTACTATCAACACCACTATTGATGCGGGAATTAATTGCCCAACACCAGTAGCGAAAGCAACAGGAACAACGGTATGTTTGAATAATAAAATTCAGATTATTTCTGAAAACATATCGAATCCATTAGTTGATGCCACGTATTCATGGACGAAAGTAGGAGGAGGGTTCAGTAGTACAGAACAGAATCCAGTGATTGCGGTAAATGCAACTGACGCAAATGCAGGTACTTATGTAGTAACAATGACTTCTAAAAATGGATGTTCAGCTACTTCAACAGCATCGGCAATCGTGGTAGTAAATGCTTTACCAAGTGCAACCGCTACCTCGAACAGCCCAGTTTGTTTGAATAATAAATTGAGTTTAGGTGTCAATACAAACGGTACATCATTCTCATGGACGGGTCCAGCAGGTTCAGGCTTTACATCTACTTCACAAAATCCAGAAGTAGCCTCAGCAAGCCTTGCTAATGCAGGAATCTATACAGTAGTTGTAATGAATGGTAATAGTTGTTCAATCACTACCACAGTCAATGTCGTAGTAAACGCTTTACCAACAGCAACAGCAACGGGTACAGAGGTTTGTGCAGGTAAAACAGCGAGCATCAGCGTATCACCAGCATTTAGTTCTTATGCTTGGACGAAAGTAGGCGGCGGATTTACAAACAGCACACAAAATCCAACGATAGCAGTATCGGCAACAGTGGGTGATGCAGGCACGTATCAAGTATTAGTAACGGATGCGAAAGGATGTACAGCCATTGCTACCACAACAGTAGTAGTAAATGTATTGCCAACTCCAACGGCATCTAACAACGGTCCAGTTTGTGTAGGCACAGAGATTAAGTTGGAAGCCAAAGGCGGAACAGCTTATTCATGGAAAGGTCCAGACAACTTCACATCGACCTCAGCAACACCAAGTATTTTGGTAGCTGACAAAACGAAGAACGAAGGAGTTTATACGGTAACAGTTACGAATGCAAAAGGATGTGAAGCAACTGCCACTACTTCGGTAATTGTGAATACTAATCCAGCACCAGTGATTACAAAAGTAGATGACAAATGTATCGGAGAGTCAATTGTGTTGAATGTAACGGGTGGAGCAAGTAATACTTACTCATGGACAGGCTCAAACAACTTTACTTCGGCTCAGCAGAATCCAACGGTTAGTCCATTACCAACTACGGCAGGTACTTACACTTACGTAGTAACTGTAACGGGTGTAGGTGGATGTACAGGAACAGCAACGACTTCGGTAGTTATCAAACCAAGTCCAACGGTTAGTGTTCCATCAATTGAGATTTGTGCAGGAACAACTGGTAAATTGATAGCATCGGGAGCAGATAAATATGCTTGGTCAGGTGGTAGTGGCATATTTACTACAACAACCAATGAAATATCAGTAACCGAAGGAGGAGTTTACAAAGTAACAGGATTTATAAATGGATGTACTGCCACGGCAACTGCTAATGTAGTAGTTAATCCATTGCCAACGATAACGGTAGCCTCAGTATCTGAATGTGTGGGAGTAGATGTGAAATTGGAGGCGAAAACTAATGCTACAAAATTCACTTGGACAGGAAGCAACTTTACAAGTACCGAACAGAATCCAACCATCGCAGCAGCGAAAGTGGTAACTGGGGTATATTCAGTAACGGTTCAAGATGCGAAAGGATGTACGGCAAATGCTACGGCGCAAGTAACGATAAATCCATTACCAACTGCTTCAGCGACTGCTCCAAGCAAAGTATGTCTTGGTTCACCGTTGAAATTGACAGGTGCAGGAACGGGAACTAACTTCTCATGGACAAGTTCAAATGGCTTTACTTCAACAGAGCAAAGTCCAAATGTAACGCCATTGCCAGGAGTCGGAACTTATACTTACACTGTTACCGTGAAAAACGGAACGAACTGTACGGCAACTGCCTCAGTAGTAGTGGTTGTAAACGCTCTACCAACGGCAAGTGCCACAGGTACAACGGTTTGTGCAGGAACGGAAATCAAGGTGAACGTTACGCCAACATTTACATCTTATGCTTGGACAGGAGTTAATAACTTCACGGCATCAACGCAAAATCCAACGGTAAATGTAAGTGCAATAGCAGCCAACACAGGAACGTATCAAGTAACAGTAACAGACGCAAACGGATGTACTGCCATAGCTACTACTTCTATCACGGTGAAAGCATTGCCAACGGTAACTGTGACTGGAACAACAATTTGTAACGGAGGAACAGGAATCATCACTGCAAGTGGAGCAGATACTTACTCATGGACAGGACCAAGTTCATTCACGGCAACGGGTGCAAATCCAACCGTAAGTGTAGGAGGAATTTATACAGTAATAGGAACAAATCTTGGCGGATGTACAGCAATTGCAACGGCTAATGTATTGGTTAATCCAATCGTAGTTATTCCACCAGTGATTTATGCACCATGTAAAGGTTCACCAGTAACGTTGGAAACAAACTTTACAACAGTCGGTAAAGATTGGAAATGGTCACCAAATGGTGAAACAACGCCAGCAATAACGGTAACTGCCGCTGGAACTTACGATGTATCATTTGCTGATAAGGTAACAGGATGTAAATACACAGCAACATTCACAGTTACTCCAATTGACAACCCAGTACCAGTCATTAAACCTATAACTGCAAAATGTATTGGTGAGGCAATTAAATTGGAAGTAAGCGGAACCGCAACGGATAAGTTCTCATGGACAGGCTCAGGCTTTACTTCAACAGAACAAAATCCAAATGTGATTCCATTGCCAACTAACGCAGGAACATATACTTACGGTGTAACAGTAACAAGCACAGGCGGATGTACAGGAACGGCAACGACTTCGGTAGTTATCAAACCAAGCCCAACGGTTAGTGTTCCATCAATTGAGATTTGTGCAGGAACAACGAGTAAGTTGACTGCAACGGGAGCAGATAAATATGCTTGGTCAGGTGGTAGTGGCATATTTACTACAACGACAAACGAAATATCAGTAAATGAAGCAGGCGTTTATACGGTAACAGGATTTACCAACGGATGTACAGCAATAGCCACGGCCAGTGTAACGGTTAATCCATTACCAACCGCAACAGCAGTAAGCAACAGCCCCGTTTGTGTAGGAACCGAAATTAAGTTCACTGCAACGGGCGGAGGAACGTACTCATGGAATGGACCAGATAACTTTACTTCAACTTCTGCCACGCCAAGTATTGCAATAGCAGCAGATAAGAATAAAGGAACTTACACCGTAATTGTAACAAGTGATAAAGGATGTACTGCAACAGCTACAACATCAGTAGTAGTAAATACGAATCCAAATCCAGTTCCAACGAGCAATGTGAAGATATGTTTAGGAGAAGAAGTTAAACTGAATGTAACAGCGGGTACGGTATATTCTTGGAAAGGTTCAGACGGATTTACTTCGTCAGTACAACAACCAAGCTACAAGCCAACGCAAGCAGGAACGGTTACTTACACAGTAATAGTTTCAGGAAACGGTGGATGTACAGGTACAGCAACGACCTCAGTAATTGTCAATGCACTTCCAACCCCATCAGCCACAGGAACGGCAGTATGTGCAGGAACGGAAATCAAGGTTAATGTAACGCCAACATTTACATCTTATGCTTGGACAGGAGTTAATAGTTTCACAGCATCAACGCAAAACCCAATTGTTACGGCAAGTGCAACAGCAGCTAATAATGGAACTTACCAAGTATTAGTAACGGATGTAAATGGATGTACTGCCATAGCTACAACGAGTGTAATAGTGAAAGCTGTCCCAACGGTAACGGCAACTGGAACAACTTTATGTGCAGGTGTAACAGGCAACTTAACCGCAAGCGGAGCAGATACTTATTCATGGACAGGACCTAATTCATTCACGGCAACGGGAGCAAATCCAGCAGTGAGCGTAGCAGGAACATACACCGTAGTTGGAACATCCACTACAGGTTGTACAGCCAATGCCACAGCCAGCGTAACAGTTAAACCAAGTATTACTTTAACAGTAACAACGGCTACCATTTGTGCAGGAACAACGGGTAATGTAACAGCAAGTGGAGCAGATACTTATTCATGGACAGGACCAGGGACATTTACCGCAACGGGTGCAAATCCAGTAGTAAGCGTACAAGGAACATACACAGTAATCGGAACGAGTGGCGGATGTACAGCCAGTGCAACCACCAGCTTAACGGTGAAACCAAATCCAACGGTTAGTGTTCCATCAATTGAGATTTGTGCAGGAACAACGAGTAAGTTGACTGCAACGGGAGCAGATAAATATGCTTGGTCAGGTGGTAGTGGCATATTTACTAC
>JANPIG010000797.1:0-9591 GCA_031424875.1 Cytophagales bacterium | reverse complement strand
TCAAAGAAGCCCCAACCATCCTAATTTCGGCATAACTAAAATCATCACCTAAAGCCATTTTTAGCGCTGAACCTCGTACGGTTGTTTGTTCTAACATATAATCTCTGATGATTTTTATTTTCTTTCTATCGATCAAATCTTCCACCAATAATTCACCAGTTTTCACGTATTCAGTCAAGTGTCCTTCGATGGTAGAAATAGTTAAACTGCGGCTTTGGGCTATTTCTGCAATGGTTTTGCCTTCTTTATACATCAAATAACTTAGCTCATGATTCGAACCTTTTAGGAGTGATTTTCTAATGCGTTTTTCGGGTATGGATATATGGCTGGTATCTATTCCGTTGTCTTGGCAATAAGTGATAATAATATCCAAAATTTCATCGCCAAATTGTTGTACTTTCACCTTTCCCAAGCCACTAACTTTTGCTAAATCTGTTTTATTTTGAGGTAATGTTTCTACCAGATTTTGCATCGTTTTTTGTGCCAAAACCATATATTTTTCTATGTTTTTATCTTCTGCAACTTCATCTCGCCAACGTCTCAATTGATTATACAAATCTTCATTGGGACTCAAATCATTTGACTTTTGAACTTTGGATAACTTCAATTTTTCAACCTCAAAATCAAGTGTAGCATTGGCTTTTGTTGTTAAATATTTAGTAGAATCGAAGCCCTGTTGGTTATTTTTCAAGAGTAATAATTTTTCAAAAATATTCTTCAAGGCTTGCTCCCAAATTTTCAAAATAGAATTCTTAATCTCTTTATTATCACATTCTAAACTGATGATTTTCAACGACTTATAAATTGATCCTTCTAATTTAGTAGCAATATAAATACTACCTTTTTTGATTCTATCTTGCAAGTTATCATCAACTTCAGGCAATTCTGTTTGGGCAATTAAAGATTCTAATTGCCTTCTGAAAGTCTCAACTACCATCCCGATTTCAGCATCATAATGGTTATTAATCTTTGAAATGTTTTCATAAGTACCCGTGATAAAATGACGCTGAATTGGCATAATTTCTTTTAATAATGTAGTCAAGCCATATTTAATTCCTTTGAAATCAAACAAATCCATTATCCAGTCGCTTTGAGTACGTTTTTTGGCTTCGTTTAGAGCAGTTTCAGACAAATCTTGCTTTTCAGTTTCTTGGTCAAAAATTAGAATGGTACTATCAGATTTTACACTTTCGGGCAAAATAGGTTTGCTCAAAACCAAACCTTCAAAAGTTTTGCAACGACTGAGTGCTACATACACCTGCCCATGTGCAAAGGATGAAGCCGCATCAATAATAGCACGGTCGAAAGTTAACCCCTGACTTTTGTGAATTGTAATTGCCCAAGCTGCCTTGATAGGGTATTGCGTAAACGAACCAATAATATGCTCTTGAAGGATTTTAGAGTCATCCAAAACGTATTTGATATTTTCCCATGTGACTCTTGAGACAATGATTGGGTCTTTTTCTTGAGGGCATTTTACATAAATCAAATCATTTTCAATTTCTGAAATCTCTCCTAACTTACCATTGAAATAACGTTTCTCGATATTATTATCATTCTTGACAAACATGATTTGAGCCCCTACTTTTAACTCCAAATTAAGTTCGTTGGGGAACATACTTTCGGGAAATTCGTCTTCAATATTGGCAATAAAAGTATGCGTTTCTCCTGCCAAGTCTTGCATTTTGGCCTTATTAATAGTCAAGGCAGCATGATTATGACTGGTGAGAGTAATGTATTTTTCACCTTCGGAGTAATGGAAATTGGGTATATAGCGAGTATTCAACAATTTCACGCTTTCAGCATCCAATTTTTTATTTCTGATTTTGTTTAGAAGTCCGATAAATATTTCATCGGCTTGGCGAAAAATATAGGTCAGTTCGATAGTCAGAAATTGGCTTTGGGCAAGGGCTTTACTTTCAAAGAAATACACACTTGGATAATATGGTCGAAGCATTATCCATTCATCGTCTTTTACCACGGGCGAAAGCTGGTGCAAATCGCCAATCATTAATAATTGCACACCGCCAAAAGGTAAGTTTCTATTCCGAAAACGCCTCAAAACTTCATCAATGGCATCCAAAACATCCGCCCGCACCATACTGATTTCATCAATTACCAACAAGTCAATGGCTTTAATTGCCTTGATTTTTTCGGCAGAAATTTTCTTATCGAAAGGTCTATCTATACCATTTTGGGTAGGAATATTAGGTCCAAACGATAGCTGAAAAAAGGAGTGAATCGTAACGCCACCCGCATTGATAGCCGCAACGCCCGTAGGAGCAACCACCACGACACGTTTGGTGGAGGTAGCTTTAATTTTTTTAAGAAAGGTTGTTTTCCCAGTCCCCGCTTTGCCAGTCAAAAAAATATTTTTGTGGGTAAACCTAACGTATTGATCAGCAAGTTCAAGACGTGAATTAGATTGAAATGTTGTGGTTTGCATTATTAGTAGTTTTGTGTATATAACACGAGAGTCTGTCCCGTGTTATATACACCAATTAAATCAACTGTTTCTTTTTAATCTGCACAAATTTATTAATGACTTCCAAGCTCAACTTTTGGGGTTGAATCCATAAACTTTGGATTCCAAATTTATTTAACTCCTTTACAATCAACTTATTATGAGACAAAATGCTTTGCCCAATAGTTTTGGTATAAATATCTTTTAAGTCGGCAGCTTCCTCCTTTACCATATTAGCAACCTCCGAGTTCTCGAAAAACACTACTAATAATAAATGATATTTAGTGAGTGCTTTCAAATAGGGCATTTGTCGATGAAGAGAATTTACGGAATCAAAATTGGTGAAAATTACCAATAAACTCCTATGTTTGATATTAACACGAACAAATTTATACAACAATTCATAATTAGCTTCCAAAAATTCAGTTTGTAAATTATAAAGCATATCATTAATTTTCCCGAATTGCTTAAAGTCTTTTTTGGCTACCATAAACTCGCATCTGTTGTGTGATAATCCCAAAACTCCCGCCTTGTCTTGCATCGAAATCACGGCTTTTGACAATGCCAAACTGGCATTTATCGAATAATCCAAAAGCGTTTGTTTGAGGAAAGGCATCTTCATCGAACGCCCCAAATCTAAAATACAATAAATGTCTTGACTGCGTTCATCTTGATACTGATTGAGCATCAATTGCCCTCTTTTTGCACTCGCTTTCCAGTTGATATGCCGATAATCATCTTCGCTTGAATATTCCTTAATCTGCTCAAATTCAAGACTTTGCCCTATTTTACGAATACTATTTTGACTACTTTCATAAAAATTACTAACAATAGCTTTCAAAGGTATTTTATTGAATTGTTCAAACGAAGGAAAGCACGCAATCGCTTGATGAAATTCAAAAATATCCCTTCTGGACACTAAGCTAAAGGGATAAATTTTGTAAAGTACGTAACAATTTTGCCACAAATAAACGCCTCTAACTTTGGGTTCAACGCTATATTTAAATTCAGTAATGGTATTAGCAACCGTGAGCGTAGTTTTCTCCCATTGTCTAATCTGAAATTGTTCAGGTAGGTCTTCAATAAGCGTTGTGATTAGGTTGAAACCATAAGAATTTGCAATTTTTAAACTTACAAAATTCGTATCACCATTGCTTAATCGGACTGGTAATTTACGTTCTACCCGCACAGGATTTTGCTTGCTGTATAAGGCAAATACTTCCACAATTACGAAAATCCAGAGCATGAAAAATAGTATTTTTCCGAGCAAGAAAAATATATTATTTAACAAACCAAAGCTAAATAAACCAATACAAACCCCGAGAATAGCGAAGGTGGTTTTATTAAGATAAAAAGATTTCAGGAAATGCTTCATCTCGGAATTTCTATGGTAGTAAACAATTCATTTAATACTTCATCTTCCGAAATACCTTCCATTTCAGTTTCTGCAGTGAGGATTATTCGGTGTCTGAGAATAGATTTTCCAACTGTTTTCAAATCTTCTGGAATCACAAAATCACGTCCATTGATAGCAGCAGTAGCTTTTGAAGCCATCATCAATGCCAAAGATGCCCGTGGCGAAGCCCCCAATTCAATCTGTTTATGATTTCGAGTGGCTTGAACAATATCGGTAATATATTTCAAAAGATTGTCCTCTAAAATAACGCTTTGAATGGTACTTTTCAAAGAAACGATTTGTTCCTTATCCAAAATATTATTTACCGTTTCGGCAACTTCTTTTTGAGTAGTATAATTAAACTTTTTCAAGATTTCAATTTCTTCACTCGCCGAAGGATATCCTACCGATATTTTCATGAAAAAACGGTCTAATTGAGCCTCGGGCAAACGGTATGTTCCCTCTTGCTCAATAGGGTTTTGCGTTGCCAAAACCATAAAAGGCTCGTGCATGAGATATGATTGTCCATCAATGGTTACCTGCTTTTCTTCCATCAATTCAAAAAGTGCCGCTTGGGTTTTGGCTGGCGAGCGGTTAATTTCGTCAATCAGTATCAAATTGCTATAAACGGGACCTTTTTTATATTCAAATTCCAAGAGTTTTGGATTGAACACCGATGTCCCTAAAATATCTGAAGGCATCAAGTCGGGCGTGAATTGAATTCTTTTGAAAGAGACGTTTAGTGTTTGGGATAACAATTTGGCAGTCAAGGTTTTAGCCACTCCTGGTACACCTTCTAAAAGTACGTGTCCACCACACAGCATACTCGTAATGAGCAACTGAATAGTATCTTGCTGACCAATAATTACCTTGCCCAATTGTTCCCGAATATCCGCCACAGCTTGCGACAATTCGCTGAGGTCTATTCTATTTTTGAAAATATCTTCTTGATTTTTAACAAGTTCTTCTTGTGGTTGTGGTACGATTTCTTCTTCTTGATTTTCCATGTTTTTTGTTTGAATATCATGAATACGGAGTCGTCCTTTTAAAGGACGACTCCGTATTCATTGGATTTTACGAATTCATAAACCGATAAACCTTTCGGTAAAAATCCATCAAAGTCTTTTTATAAATAGCCTCTGATTCTACTATATGACTAATTATCACCAATATATCTTCAATATCGGAGGATTTTCGATTAGTTTTTTGAGCAATTTTTTCTATGTTTTCAAGTGTAATATCCTTAGGGGCAAACCGGTAATTGGTGGACAGATAATCATAAAAATGCGTCGTGATTTTCTCACCAATTTTCTTGTGGTCTTGCTTCAGCCAATACAATCCGCTAACGGCTTTTATGAATTCGAGGGAGTTATTTTTTACCTCAGGAATCACTCTAATTGGAGCTTGCATCCGCCGAGAATAGAGCAAAATAAACAATGCAATGGCTAAGAAAAAAGTAGCAATTGCCCACATCAAAGGTGGATGTTGTTTGATGACCTGCCAAAAATAACTATCGCCTGCCTGTTCCCGTTCGCCCGTGTCTTCGGAACGTTGGGTTTTGTACCTTTCATAAAATTTATCCCAAATTACTTTCTTATTTTTTACGTCCAATATGTCAAAAATTTTATTGAGATAACCATAATTTTGCTTGTGTAGCAAGAAATAATTGCTCAATGTGATGGGAGCATAAACAATAAAAATTCGCCCTTTTCCAATTTGCACTTCATCCAAAACTTTCTCACCGTTCTGATCTCGCACATGGGTAGTGGTGTAAATGCTATTAACTACCTCTGAATCAAGCACATAAAACGGCTTTACGCCTGGGTAAGTATATGAAATGGTATCGTTTTCTTCTTCTTCGGCATAAGGATTAGTCCAAAAAACCGTGAGTGAATCGTTGATTTCTGTGGGTGGAAATTCAGTATAAACTGTAATATCAGCAGTATCGGTGCTATCGTCCAAAATAGAGTTAAAAAGATTTGGCGAAATACTAAACGCACTAACCAACACATTACCACCCCTATCTGCATAATCAGTTAAGGCGTTCATTTCCAATTGATTAGGCAAGAAATAGGGCGATACAATTGCCAAAATGCTGGTAGTATCTAAGTAATTTGGGTTCTGATAATCAAACTTTTCCTCATTCAAAACTAAACCCTTTCCTGCCTTTTTTTGGAACTGTTCAAAAGCAAAACGGGTGTCGTAAGGACGGTATGTTTTGTTGGTATAAGTGATGCGTGGGTCAAAAACCTTGGGGCGTTCCGTTTTAAAAAATTCACTATAAAACAATAAAAACCCAAACACGCCAACCACCAAAATAGCAACGATTATTCTTTGTGTCATAATTGTTTTAAAAGTGTTTTAAATTCTGCCTGAATCTTGTCATACATTGAATTATCAATCTTGAATTCGCCAAACCAAACGTAGTTATAATATTGCGTACATTGGCTGAAATCATCATAAACCGTTTTTCCGACCAATTCTTGGCAATAGTCTTTATTAGTTTTTTTGATGTGAAATTGAATCAAATCATCATCAATAAGTTTTTTTAATGCCCACAAATAATATAAACGAGTGGCTAAACGATAATTGCCTTGTTCTTCGGCACGTTTTATTTGGTCTTCGTAACCAATGTTTTTGAGTTGTTCAGCACTTTCGATGGAGGTGGTTTCAGAGATAATTTCATCTACTTTATTGTTTATGGGTTTGAAACTAAAATTAAGATTTCCTTTCAAAATTAGCATCAAAATGCCTCCCAAAAGCACGGCATAAAACAGCCATTTTAAGATAGAAAGCACCCATGAAGGAATATTGAAAACTTGAAAAATCTCTTCTCGTTCACGTGCTTCTGTTGGGTGCTGTTTTAAGTATGCTTTTCGCAAAGAATCTTCTATCTCTTTTTGTGTCTTTCTGGGGTCTGGTGGTGATGAATCTGCGTACCAAAGGTCTTTTTGTTGCCTTTTGAGCGTATCAATTTCAATTTTGGTAATGGAAAAATTGTTCTCTTGGGCGAGCAAGAGATAGGTATTTGATAATACAAAAATTAGTAAAATATATTTCATTGAAATGGTTTTAGCCCCTACGGTTTAACAATTTCCTTCAAATAATCCTCCAAAGGAAATGCTTTCGCTACTTTTTTGCTATAAATGAAAAAATACCAAATTACAAACACCCAACTGCTAATGAAAACGATGGCTAACAATATCATAATCAAGGGATTAGCTTGTAAGAATCCTGCTTTGCCCAAATGCGTAACGTAACTTTCAATGAATGCCGCCAAGATGGTAAAAGGAATTGTTCCGATATAGATTTTGGCACTTTCCAACATTCCTTTTTTTAGGGCTTCCTTACGAGTTAGGGTGTTGGGGAAGAGGAAACTTAACCCTAAAATCAACCCCGCCATACATTCCAAAATCAAGCCCATTAGTTCCAGTGTGCCGTGCAACATAATTACGCAAACTGCCTGAATACCAAGGCTATGCTTGAAAAACATTGCCATAAAAGTACCGAACATCAAACCGTTTTTGAAAGTGTGATAAAAAGTTCCAATCCCCAACAATATGCCCGACATATACACAATCAATCCTACGAAAAGATTATTGGCAAATATGGTTAGAAACATACTCAAAGCACTTTTTGACTCATAAACGCCAAAAGGAATTCCCTTTTTAATGTTGGCTTCGGTCATTTGAACATAGCCCGCACCTAAGACCGATTCAATAAAATTAGTATCTAAAAAAGAGCAAACGTAACCCAAAATACTGAACGTAAGAAAGAATGAAACCGCCACCCAAAGCACTTTTTGGTTATGCCCAATCACAAGGGGGAAATCCTTTTTCCAGTATTCCAAAATAGGATTTTTATCTTGCTGAACGAAAATGGACTTATAAACCCTTGCCGCCAAGAAGTTAATATAATTGGTAATTCTACTGTGGGGATAATGCGTTTGTGCGTAAGAAAGGTCATTTACGAGGTCAATGAAATCGGAAGAAATCTCGTCGGGATTCTCTTTTTCAAAATGCTCAATGTCATGCCAACGATGTTTGTTTTTATCAATAAAGGAGGCTTCTCTCATTTGTTTCGATGCGACCGTCGCTCGGTTCGATGTTAGTTATTTGTTGTTCGGTGCCACTACGGGTTAAAAAAAATTCAGCCCATTATTCGTAAATCGTAATTCATTTAATCGTAAATTATTCCTAATATTAATTTTTTTTATTAAAATTACAAAATGAAAGCCATAAATATTCCCACCTTTTTAAATATTGATTTGTATTTTGAAATGTCCTCTGTTGGTCGGCGCTTTGGAGCATTTTTTATAGATTTAATTATCAAGTGGACGTACATTTTTGTCGTTTCGGCAATTTTCAATATCTCTTTTGACATCAATACCACCCTCGTAGCATTTATCATTTTCACGCCTTTTTTTCTTTACAGTTTTCTGTTGGAATGGCTCAATAAAGGGCAAACTATTGGCAAATTAGCTTTAGGAATTAGAGTAATTGGTGTAGTGGGAAATCCACCATCAATGAGCCAATGTGCTATCAGATGGATATTTTTGTTGGTAGATGTCTATTTTTTTGCCCTTCTCACTTTGGTCAATCCGACTTTTGGGTTTTTAACTTTTTTTAGCCCTTTGATAGGAGCTTTGTTCATTGCTATTGGTAAAAATCAACAACGTTTGGGAGATATTGCCGCTCAAACGTATATCGTGCGAGCAAAGGAAACGGAATGGAGTTTAGATGATACCATTTATGCTTATTTCAGTAAAAAGAAGGCTGATTATATACCTCAATATCCAGAAATTATCAGACTCTCAGACCGAGATATGACCATTGTAAAAGATTTATTACAAAAATCAGAAACCTTCATTAATTACGAATTAGCCAATAAATTAGCCAATCACATCAAGAAAATCCTGAGCATCGAAAGTCAAGAAGACGATTATACTTTCTTGAAGAAACTCTTGGAAGATTATAATTGTATTTCTTTGAGTAAGGGGTAGTTTATGCAGCCCGGGAATCCGTCCCGTGAAGCCTACAAACAGGTTGGGCTCCGCTTCATGGGACAGATTCCCGTGTTACGTTTCTCCCATTTTCCCCTACCTTTGTACTATGAATTATTTATCAGCAGAGAATCTCTCAAAAAATTATAACGAGCGGTGGTTATTCCGCAATATCAATTTTGGTATTTTAAAGGGTGATAAAGTGGCTTTGGTCGGGCAGAATGGTACGGGCAAAACTACTTTAATGAATATTTTGGCGGGCATAATACCTTCCGATGAAGGCTCTGTTTCTATCCGCAAAGGCATTTCAGTAGGTTATTTATTCCAAAATCCTTCTTTTGACGAATCACTTTCCGTGATGGACACGCTCTTTCAAGGTGATTCACCTGCCAATCAGGCGATTAAGGCTTACGAAAAATCATTGCTTCATCCCGAAGACATGGAACAGATGTCCGAAGCCCTTGAAATGATGGATAAATATCAGGCTTGGGACTATGAAAGTCGAGTGAAACAGGTACTTGGAAAATTAGGAATTCATGATTTTGACCGTTTGATTTCGGAGCTTTCGGGTGGACAACGCAAGCGGGTGGCAATGGCAAAAGTATTGATTGAAGAGCCAGATTTAATGATTTTTGATGAACCAACCAACCATTTGGACTTAGAAACCATTGAGTGGTTGGAGCAAACGCTTTCTGCCCAAAATATTACTTTACTGTTGGTTACGCACGA
>JANPIG010000796.1:0-4068 GCA_031424875.1 Cytophagales bacterium | reverse complement strand
ATGCAGAATTTAAAGTAAAAGTTACGGTACCAACAACACTTGATTTCTCTAATGAATACCTTCTGCCAATAGGTATTACTAATGCAGGCGATGTAAAAATTAGTGGGAACTTAGGTTTTGTAAACATCGGAATCGGTGGTTTACCAAATGCTTATGAAGGTAATTATCGTTCAGTAGGTTACTTTCAACATCCAACTGCACCTCGTGCAATTGATTTAGATAAAACATTGAAATCAATTGATAAGACAACGGTTGAAACACAATTTGCTGATTTAGGCGGATTTGTTATGTGGTTGAAAGTAAATAAGGATAATACGGTAACGCTCATTCCAAAAGCAGGGGCAGATGGTTTATCTGACTTAGTTCAAACAGGAACTAATAAGTACGATCCTGTTAGAAAAGAATTTACTTTAAACTATAAGTATGTAGGTGGAAATGGAGATCGTGTAATTGATGAAAAGATTACCAAAAAATAATTCAAATACATTTTCAAACAAAAAAGGCTCACCGAAAGATGAGCCTTTTTTGTTTGAAAATGTATGAAATAAAGGGTAAATTCGTTAAATATTTAATCCATACTTTGAAAAACAATACGATGAAATTAATTGCGCTAAAAAATGTCTTGCTTTTTGCATTAGTCTCGGGACTATATGCCTGTTCAAAGGACAATAATAACCCAAATGTTATCACTCCAGAAGTTATCGTTAGTATAGCTGGTGCTGATGCAGGAGCTTTGTTGACGAAAAATTATAAACTTGATGTAGCTCGCACAGACTCATTTACCGTCAATATTTCATCAAGCAATTTACAGACAAAAGACCTTTCACTCGCTTTAGACATTAGTCAGATTGGTTTAGATTTACAAAATACCAAACGAAAAGCCGCTGGTGAGGCTAATTATACAGTTTTACCAACAACAGCCTATTCCATCTCTCCCAATCCAATTATTATAAAGGCTGGTACCCGAACAGCTAAATTTGCCGTAAAGGTGAACGTTCCTGCTACGATTGACCTTGCAAATGATTATCTGTTACCCGTTGGAATAACAAATGCAGGTGATGCTAAAATAAATAGTGCCTTGAGCTTTGTTAATATTAGCATTGAAGGTTTGCCAAATAAATTTGCCGGAGACTATCGAGCAACGGGGCGTTTTACCCTCCCAACATCTACTCGTGATTTTGATAGAGATAAGATTGTAAAAACAATCGACAAAATAACTTCTGAAACCGAATTTGCAGATTTGGGAACGATAATGTGGTTGAAAGTAAATAACGATAATTCAGTAATAATTATTCCGCAACCATCCACCACAAGTTTAGTTGGAGCAGTTGAACAAGTGGGCGTAAACAAATATGATCCCTCTACAAAAACATTTACCTTAAACTATCAATATAATGTAGGTAGTCGTGTTATTAGTGAAATCATCAAGAGGAAATAATTAAATTTTTTATCCCAAAAGAGGCTCAACTATACGGTTAGCCTCTTTTTTGCATAATTTTAAAAATGCATTCAGACATTCATTTTTTCTTTAACTAATCTTTTTTAAATGAATCCTTTACCTAAAAATTACATCATCATAGGGCAGGGGTTGGCAGGTTCTATACTTGCTTATATGCTTATGAAGGAAGGGGCGAAGGTTCAGATTTTTGATTCTGAACAAATACCTTCTTCTTCTAAAATTGCGGCTGGAATTTATAATCCTGTAACTGGTAGAAAGCTGGTGAAGACTTGGTTGGCAGATAAGATTTTTCCTTTTTTAGAAAATTTTTATCCGCAATTAGAAAAGGAGCTAAATGCCAAATTCTTTCACCCTATTCCTATATATCGCCCTTTTGTGAATGAAGAATCTCAGAAATTCTTTAAAAGCGACCATGTGCCTGATGATTTCGCAGATTTTGCTACGCTCGAATTTGAAAATATAACACATCAAAATACTGTTAATAGCCAATTGGGGGGTGTTACAACTAAACACTCTGGTTGGGTGGATTTGAAAGTGATGTTGGAGGCTTTTCGTATATATTTTTTAGATAAAGATATCCTACAAATGGTCAGTGGAGACCACGATATTCAGAAACCGCAAGGACAATATTACACAAAGAAAATAGATCCAGTATCCTTGCATTGTAGCGACCTTGCGGTTGAAAATAGGGAATCTACAATCATTTATTGCGAAGGCTTCAACGCTATCAATAACCCTTATTTCAATTATCTTCCTTTCAGTCCCGTGAAAGGGGAACTATTGGATATTGAAATACAGAATATTGATATTCAAGAAATCATTAACCAAGGGGCATTTGTGATTCCTTTGGGCGATGATACTTACCGACTTGGAGCCACTTACAGTTGGCATGAATTAGATTTTACACCTACAGAACAAGGGAAAGCGGATTTGACCGAAAAATATCATAAATTAATGAAGCCCGAAATGAGGATATTATCTCACCGAGCGGGTATTCGTCCTGCCACTAAAGACCGCCGACCATTTATTGGAATACATCCTGAATTTGAAAATTTAGCCATTTTTAATGGCTTAGGGTCAAAAGGAGTATCATTAGCACCATATTTTGCCAAACAATTTGTTGATTTCTTGGTCAATAAGAAAGAACTTCATCCAGAAGTCAATATTAATCGTTTTGCTTCGTTATATTTAGGCTTGGAAACCTAATACCTACATATTTTTAAGATGAAAAAAAGTGTACTTTTTATATCGTTGTTTTTGATTGCCTGTTTTGCTCAGGCTCAAAACTTTTTTCCTACCCAAGAACCTTTTGGGAAGAATAGAATCCAATACCGTCCTTTCAAATGGCAAGTGCTTACTTCTCAAAATTTCGAGGTTTATTTCTATGAAGGGGGGCAGCAATCTGCTACGTTGGCCACTCAATTGGCAGAATCTGACTTCGACCGTATTACCGAAATTTTGGGTTATTCGCCTTTTAGCCGTACTAAGATTTTTGTTTATACCTCTACCCAAGACCTCAATCAGAGCAATGTAGGCTTGAATTTGTCTTCTGAAAGAGAAATAAAAGAAGAGAATTTAGCCAAGTCACGCATTGAAATTGCTTATTCGGGAAGTGCCACTTCGTTCCGTAAAGACCTTGTGAATCAAGTTTCGCACGTCTTTATCCATGATATGCTATATGGTGGAAGCATAAAGGAGTCTCTCCAAAATTCACTTTTGTTGAGTGTGCCAGATTGGTTTATGAATGGTATAACTACTTATATATCAGAAGGGTGGAGTACAGAAATGGACTCTTATATGCGTGATGCCATTTTAAATAAATACTTGAAAAGACCTTCTTTGACCTCGGGTAAAGAGTCTGCTTTGGTTGGGCAATCTATTTGGAATTTTGTGGCTGAAAAATATGGGAAAGATAATATTTCTAACATCCTAAACCTTACTCGCATTATCCGAAATGAACAAACTTCCATTTCCAGTACCATTGGAATGCCTTATAGCAAGTTTTTGAAAGAATGGCGTGAATATTACACTGTGATGGCGGAGAATACCAATGCTTCTTACATCGCTCCAAATTATGATTCAAAAATTGCAGAAGTAAAATTCAATAGTGCTGAAAGAGTAAATAAGTTTAAAATAAGCCCAGATGGAGCATTTTTAGCTATTTCGAAAAATGACTTAGGTAAATCAAGTGTAGAAGTGATGGACTTAAAAACGAAGCGGGCTGTAACTATTATGTCGTCAGGTTATAAAACACTTAATCAATCTATTGACTATAATACGCCTCTGTTATCTTGGACAAAAGGCGGAACTTTAGCCGTTATTTATGAAAATCAAGGGGAAGTAATTTTAAACGTATATACAGATATTACGGAGAAAGATTTATCTGGAAAATTCGCTTCCCGCAAGGTCTTAAAGGATTTTGACCAAGTGCAGAATTTTGATATTTCTGACAATGGAACCTCTATAGTATTGAGTGCTATGAGCAAAGGGCAAAACGATTTGTTTACTTATGATATGGCTCGTGGGCGAGTACAAACTCTTACAAATGATGTATATGACGACCTCGACCCGCAATTTGTGGGTTCGGCAGGCAAAGTTATTTTTACTTC
>JANPIG010000795.1:0-2018 GCA_031424875.1 Cytophagales bacterium | reverse complement strand
AAAACCCAATAAATATACATTTGATTCTATTCCAGAAATTGCTTCGGTTAATATCAATGGAATGTACTTCAGTAACGAATAACTGGAATCTTTTTTAATCATAAGTATATCATAGTCAGGCGTTTTAGAAAGAAGTTTTTTGTTACTGAAGTACATTCCATTGATATTAACCGAAGCAATTTCTGGAATAGAATCAAATGTATATTTATTGGGTTTTGATACAGCGTCGGCAAAAGAAACCCTTGACCGCATCTTACCTATTGACGTTGAATCAGTGAGTGAAGCCATATCCACATATTCAACATCATAGCTAACTGTATCGTTATAAACAATATTTTTGTGATAAAAAGTGGTAATAGAGTAACCGATGCTTTTTGTGAATTTAGTTTTTTTATCCTGTCCAAAAATAGAGACTGCGAAAATCAATGCGAGAGATAGTAGAGTTAGTTTTTTCATGGTTGCTTATTTTGAGGGTAAAATATAAAGTTTGCAAATTATGATTTTTAACGTATCAACCTTGTTAATGGTATGTTAATGCGTTTTGTTATTTTTCACAAATCAAAGAATAAATTTAAAAAATCCATGAAATAAAAATCAAGCCTTTCAGTTTCGATGGTTTATAGTAACTTTGTGGAATTTTAGGGAATAGTGAATGAGTTAAAGGAGTTAAAGAGTTAGAAAGTTAGAAAGTTAAAGAGTTAGAAAGTTTTTACGCTTACTAACTCCTACCCTAACACCTAACCCCCAATCCCTAACCCCTAATCCCCAATCCATCTCCTCAAAAAAACAAAACAGTGCCAAAGAATTCTTCTATTAAGTCCGTACTTATTATCGGTTCAGGTCCCATCGTCATTGGTCAGGCTTGCGAGTTTGATTATGCAGGTTCACAGGCAGCACGCTCTTTGCGTGAGGAAGGTATCAAGGTTGCCTTGATAAATTCTAATCCTGCCACTATCATGACCGACCCTCTCAATGCAGATTATGTTTATTTGAAACCGCTCGAAAAACAATCTGTCATCGAGATTCTCGAAAAACATATCGCCGAAGGCAATCCAATTGATGCCGTTTTACCAACTATGGGTGGTCAGACGGCATTAAATTTAGCTATTGACTGTGATTCTGCGGGCGTTTGGGAAAAATATAACTGTGAAATTATTGGGGTGGACATCAACGCCATCGAAACCACCGAAGATCGTGAGAAATTCCGTTTGAAAATGATTGAAATTGGTGTAGGCGTTTGTAAAGGACGCACGGCTCGTTCATTTTTGGAAGGAAAAGAAATCGCTCAAGAAACGGGTTTCCCATTGGTAATTCGTCCATCGTTTACCCTCGGGGGAACGGGAGGAGGTTTTGTCAATAAACCAGAAGATTTTGATGCTGCCTTGAATAAAGGTTTACACGCATCGCCTACGCACGAAGTTTTGGTAGAACAGTCTATCATGGGCTGGAAGGAATATGAATTAGAATTGTTGCGTGATAATTTAGGAAACGTTATCATCATTTGTTCAATTGAAAATTTTGACCCGATGGGCATCCATACGGGCGAGTCTATCACGGTTGCCCCTGCTCAGACCTTGCCTGATACGGTTTATCAGGAAATGCGAGATACGGCAATCAGAATGATGAATGCCATCGGACAGTTTGCGGGTGGTTGCAACGTTCAGTTTGCCCTCAATCCAGAAGACGATTCAATTATTGCTATCGAAGTAAACCCACGGGTGTCTCGTTCATCAGCTTTGGCGTCAAAAGCAACGGGCTATCCCATTGCAAAAATTGCCGCAAAAATGGCAATTGGCTATAATTTAGATGAATTGACCAATGCTATTACTGGCACAACCTCAGCATTTTTTGAACCCGCTTTGGACTACGTTATCGTGAAAGTTCCCCGTTGGAATTTTGATAAATTCAAGGGTGCAGATAAGAGTTTGGGCTTACAGATGAAGTCGGTTGGAGAAACCATGGGAATTGGTCGTAACTTCCAAGAAGCTCTTCAAAAAGCCTGTCAATCGCTCGAAATC
>JANPIG010000794.1:0-2383 GCA_031424875.1 Cytophagales bacterium | reverse complement strand
AGATGACAAAGAGTCATTTAAAGGCACTTTACGATAATGATAGTTACTCAAAATCTCTGAAACCATATTTTCTACCTTTTTCTGGGTAGCGGTAGGTTGCAAATCATCCGGCGCATATTGGTATGTAACGGTTGATTGACTTTGGGCAGTAGGAGAAAATGACTTCAAACCAAAAAACGCTAACAGCGAAATTGGCAGAATCAAAAGCAAGTATTTTGTCATATTATTTTTCATTTTTCAATTCCTAACAATTCAACTTCAAAAACTAAGGCAGAATATGGTTTAATGGTTGGGCCGCTTCCACGACTACCATAGGCTAAATTTTGTGGAATAAATAATTTCCATTTTGAACCTACTGGCATTAATTGTAAAGCCTCAATCCAACCTGGAATTACACCTGTTACTGGAAAAGTAATAGGTTCTCCTCTTTGTACTGAACTATCAAAAACGGTTCCATCAATTAATGTACCATGGTAATGAGTTTTCACTTTATCACTTGAAGCTGGCTTCGGACCGTCACCTGCCTTCATAATTTGATATTGTAATCCACTTGGTAAAGTAACAATCCCCTCCTTCTTTTTGTTCTCTTCTAAAAACTTTTCACCTGATATTCTATTGGGTTCAAAAGCCTTTGCTTGTTCACGTTGCATATACTTCTGAACTAATTGATTAGCCATCATATCATTAAAAGGAGTCTTGTCACCTTTCATGACTTCATTAAAACCTTTTTGAAGTAAAGCAGCGTTTATTTCTATATTCTGAGACTTAAAATTCTGTGCCACCAGAATCCCTAAACCGTAGCTGGCTGAATCTTTCAAAGAAGTTAGCGATGTAGTTGAAGTAGGTTGAGGAGTTGGCGAGCTAACTACTTCTGAACTACGGGTTACTACTCTTGATTTATCAGCGGATTTGTTAGATTTTTTATTCTGAGCATTCACAAAGAAGGGAGTCAAGGCAATGCCTGTACAAAGTAAAAGATTTTTTAATTTCATTTTTAATGTTGAATAATGATGAGATAATTTGATTATCTTTTTCGATAATCACATTTTAAAGATAACAACGAATATTGAAGTAAAAAAATTATTCTATACTAATGGTTTTATGGATAAAAAAAATGCTCAAACAAATACATGTTTGAGCATTTTTTATTTATCAAAAAAGGTTATTTAATTATGTTAACTCTATAAGAAAATGGAGAACTGTAGAATGCACCTCCCGTAATATTTAGTCCAGTATTAGTGGCTGTAAACATTTTACCGTCAGTCAATTTCATAGTACCCGTAATTTCAAAACGGTCCCCATCTGTCATGTCTGACAGAGCAACTTTTGAAGCAGTCAGAGCTTCTGAACCAGTTACTGTAATAGTTGCTCTTGGGTAACCAGTAGTTGCATCTTTTGTAAATACAGACGAAGCAATTGTTTTTAAAACCTGCACTGTTCCAGTTTTTGTTCCATTTGCAGGTGTTGCATCTACAAATCTAACTGATAATTCATAGCTTGCAAAAGCAGCCCCTTTGTTTGGCGTCACTGCTTCTGCAAGAAACTCCATCTTAGTTCCGCTCATGTTTGCCAAACTATAATTAAATGTTGTTGCTGCCACAGGATAAGGAGAAACTGTCCGAATATAGCCACCATTTTCAAGATTGTCCACATCAACTCTTTCTACCATTTCGGTTTTACAAGCCAATGCAATTAGCCCATAAACCAATAAAATTGAATATTTTTTTATATTTTTCATTTGATAATATTTTGAAATTAAAATCAATTATTACTTTGTAAGTCCAGCAGGATTATTATCCCAAAACACTGGACTTGTCATATTAGCTTTTTGTTTTGCATTAGAGTTCCTTGTAACAAACGACAAAGGATAATAAAATGAACGAATAAATGCTCCAGGATTTGGATCTAATGCTGGTTGTTGATTGCGTGGCATTCCAGTACGGCGATATAAATTGTATGATTCAATTCCGTTTCCATATAAAGCATACCAATATTCAGTAGCAATGATATTCATTTTATCGGCGTCTGTTTTTGCTGCCACGTAAGCATCAACTGCTACTTTAACATAATTATCTACTTCCGTAGCCCAAACAATTTTGTTGGCAGTTTCATAAGTGGCAATTTTACCACCTTCTGCAGAACCCAAAGCAAATGCACGAACGTCTGCCATTGATTTACGAATTGCTGATTCCAGTAAAGCCTTTGCATCTCCAGTAGTACCTAAGGTTAAAGCTGCTTCTGCCAACATGAAATCTGTAAAAGAAGACATAATAATAGGATGAAGTCCTGCACCGGCAGCACCAGCCACTAAAGAAACGGGTCTTCCATTATCGTTATCGTATAATCCTCCTGCTGGATATAATCCCCAAGCCGTTCTTCTCAA
>JANPIG010000793.1:0-1640 GCA_031424875.1 Cytophagales bacterium | reverse complement strand
AACTGAAAGTAAAGTATAATTGGGAGGTTGTTGAACTTATACAAAATCGTAAAATCGTAATGAAGGCTAAATATTTTATTCCTATTTATCTAATCCTGACCCTCGATGAAACACGAAACGGTACACTTGTAACCCATGACTTAAAAATTGGATATAAAAAGACAACAGGTTTTACAGATTGGTTTATTCAACGTTTTGTATTTACGAAAAGTAAACGAAACTCGCAAGATAGACACGCAATCGAAGAATTTAAAAATCTTGAAAAAATCATACTATGAGATACTTAACCCTATTATTTCTATTAAGTAGCCTTACCGTTTTCGCCCAAAAGCCATTAACGGAACAAGAAGCTACGGAAGCCGCCCTTAAAAACAGTGCTGCCCTTCGAGTTTCTGGTTTAGTGATTCGTCAGAATAACGAATTGCTAAAAAGTGCAAAAAATATTAAAAATCCAGATGTAATCATGGAAAGTCCGACGGGACTATTTTACACCATTGGCGTAACCCAGACGATGGATTATCCTACGGTTTACAAAAAACAGAGTCTTTTACAAAAACAGCAAATCATCCTTTCTGAAAAGGAAAGAGGCGTTACCGAAAATGACATAAAATTTCGGGTTAAGAGCCTTTATTTAATCCTACAATACAGTGAGGCACTGGTAAAATTATACCGTATTGAAGATAGTTTATACCAACAAATTAATCAAAATTCTGCCCGTCAATTTGAGGCAGGACAGATTGATTATTTAGGTAAATCATTCGCAGAAAACCAGTTTGGGGAAGTTCGTAATAAATTAAATCAATCACAGGCGGACGTACAGACCAATATTAGACAATTACAACAATTGATGGGAATTACGGATAGTATTACTACAACCACGCTTCAAAAAGACTCGACTATTCCCGCCATTAATTTAGAAGAGAATACTTTTGCAGAAAATCCATCCATTGGTGTTTTCAAACAATCCGAAATTATTAATAAAAATTTGATTGAATTAGAAAAAGCCAAAGCAATGCCAGGGTTAATCTTAGGCTATTTCAATCAAGGTTTGCGAGATACCCCCGCTTATTTAAGATTCAGAATTGGGGTAAGCGTTCCGCTTTGGCAAGGGCAATATAAAAGCCGAATTAAGGCAGCCCAAACGGGTTTTGAAATTGCCCAAGAACGCACCAATGCCCAAAAACAAGCTATATCGGTTGATTTACAACAAGCCGTGGGCGATAATCAGAAATACAGACAAGCCCTCGATTACTACGAAATTAAAGGTCTGAAACAATCTGAGGAAATTATTAATACCGCAACCAGACTTTTTAAGGCAGGGCAGAATGATTATGTGAGTTTTCTGAGAACGCTTAACGATGCTTATACGATAAGACAACGTTACATCGAAGCTCTACGAAGTTATAACCAAACACAATTAAACATTAACTATTTATTAGGAAACCAATGAAAAAGGCAATTCTAACATCCTTATTTTTCTTCTTTTTGGTATTAGTAAACTATCAAAAAACGAAGGCACACGGAGGCGAAGACCACGGAGCGGCAAAAGCTCCAACGGGAACAACAAAGACCTATTTTTCGAGCCAAGCGGTTTCTGAAAAATACGAAATGATATTAAAATTTGAACCTTTGGAAGCGGG
>JANPIG010000792.1:0-1403 GCA_031424875.1 Cytophagales bacterium | reverse complement strand
GCAAAACCTATCTCCACCTTCTTTATTGAGTGATTCTATCATCCAAAATTCAAAGTTATCAATCACTTTTCGATTTATTTCTGAAATCTTAATATCAAACTTTTTAATGCTTTTAAAATATGCCGTTAGATTATTTCTCCTTGTAATATAGGTTTTTAAAGTCTCTTTTTTTAATTGCCTTTTTCTGGTTTTATAGTTCTTCATTTCCTCCATCACATCAAAAAATCTTTTCTCTGATTTTATATTTTTTAGGTCTAATGATTCTTTTGTTTTGGGATTATAAAAACCTCTAATTAAGTCATAGGTAATTTCATCATAAGCATATTTTAGTGGCATTAAATCAGCAATATCTAAAAGTTTACGTTCAATATGTTGTAAATCTCTATTTACTTTATCATGTAAATAATAGTCTTCAGTAACCCATTTTCCAAATGATTGTTTTAAGTCTTTATACGTCCACCAATAGCATAAAGGCACTTTTATATATGTCGAAAATGGTACATCTCTATCACATCCATCAAGTAGTAATTGACACTTAATAGTTAAATTTTGAGTCGGGTTTTTGCAGTTCTTTACTCCTAAAAGGAAAAATTGTACTTTCAGATTTCTTTTCTCATTGTAGTTCATGTTATTAAGTAATTAATTGGTTAATTAGGCAATGAAAACTTTATATCTTCATTGCCTTAGTTTAATAAATCAAATCATTTTTCCTTTTTCATCCATTACTCTCCATATCATTCTGTTTTCGTCCCAAATCTCATAAACATCTTTTCCAAGTCCGTCTTTATTTGGTATTAGTCGCCATTGCCTTCGTATATCCTTTTTCTCTTCTGGAACTAAACAATGATTTTCCCAATCCCACATACACGAATGAAATCTTGGGTGATGTATTTCTTCGAGTTCCTTAACCGTTAAATTTTTGGGGTTTTCGTGAATCCAAATTTTACTAATATAGGTATTAAAAGCCCTATCATATTTAGCTCTTTGTTTGTCTCTTTCCTGTTCGTTACTATCAAATCTCTCGTTTGACTTATGAAATATTATCATTGCTTTATAATTTATTTTTGTTTTCCATATCCCACCCCTGCGAGTAAGCCAATCTTGTTTCTTTGGAACAATCAATAGGAATTATACAAGGTTTACCTTGCCTTGCATCATTATAACCGTCATTCAACCATTGAGCAAATGATTTTATACCTTGATTATTTTGACTTGTATTTGACGTAGGAGTAACTTTTGATTCTATCAATTTAATCCAATCAATAAACCAATTATGTTTACAAATATCTATTGAACCCGTGCCAGGGTTTGAGTTTATTTCTATCAAATATGCCTTCTTATCAGTATTTGAAATCATAATATCTACGCCCGAAAACTCCAATCCTATTGCCTTACTTGCCTTT
>JANPIG010000791.1:0-3626 GCA_031424875.1 Cytophagales bacterium | reverse complement strand
GCTAATCGAAAATTATGATTTTGTGTTAATTGACTGTCCGCCAAGTTTGGGTTTACTGACTCAAAATGCCATCAATGCAAGCCATAGTTGCTTGGTGACTGTTCAGCCCGAATCGAGTGCCGTTGTGGGCTTAGATACTATTTTTAAGGTTATTAATGATATTGGTAAATATAGTGGTAGAAATGTGGCTGTTGAAGGGATTTTGTTTACGATGGTTGAGAAAAATATGGTTCATGAGGGGTTTAAGAAATTTGTACGTGATACATATGCTAACGTCAAAGTTTTCGATACTGAAATCAAAAAGAATGTGGATGTTTCAAAAGCACAGGCAATGAAAGAACAACTTTTTAATTTCAAAAGTAAGTCGGTAGTTGCCATTGCTTACGATGAATTAATTGACGAAATTCTAAACTAAATTTTAATCATGAAAAAAAACATACAGGACATTATTCAAGCCAAAGCCAAAGCATCTTTAACAAATACGCTCTTGAATGATGAAGGCATCAAGAAAAACATTGTTATTTTACCAATTCTCAAAGATTTAATTAGGCCTTTAGATAAAGATGAAATTGAACAATTGAAAGCCAATATTTTAGCAAATGGCTGTCAAGATAGTCTCAAAATTTGGCAAACTACTCAGAAAGTAATTAATCCAGATGCAACCACTAATGAAGAACAGTTTGTGCTGATTGATGGTCACAACCGTTATAAGATTTGTACTGAAAATAACATTCAGTTTGCGGTAAGTATCCTGAAATTTCAATCTCTTGATGATGTAATTTCCTGGATGATTGATTTGCAGTTGGGACGTCGCAATATGTCTCCTAATGAAATTGCTTATTATCGTGGTTTAAAGTATAATCAGGAAAAGAAAATTGAAAAAACTCATAATTTTTCACCAACTGGAACTTCTGTAAAAACTTCTCAAAAATTAGCAGAACAATACGGCATTAATGAAAAAACTATTCGTCGAGATGCTGAATTCGCTAAAGGAGTAGAGAGTTTATCTTCCGAATTAAAAAGAGAATATTTAAACGGGAAAGTGAAAGTTCCTAAGAAAGACATTGAAGAACTGGGGAGAGTAAATCTACATGAAAAAATTGAAACGGTTGAAGCTATTACAACCTACATTGCACCTAAGAAAGATCTTAAATCTGTAAAAATAGAAAAATCCGTTCCCTTATTTAATACTGATAAAACTGAGAAAATTAGACAGCAAATAAAGCATGCGAACGACTCTGATATTTTGATAAAAGTTTCTGGCATTTTTTTGGTCAGAAATAATTTAGTGGATATTTGGAAAGACCTAAGAGGTATTCCTACTGAAACACTTATTGATGAATCCTTTGAAGACTCAATTTCTCTCCATCAGGCCCCTCTTTTAGGCTTAGTTAAGGAGCTTTAATATACTATTTAATTTTGGAAAAAAATAACTATTTTTAATAGATATTTCCAATATTAAGTTTTATAATGGAAATATCTTCTTTATATTAGTACATATTTCCAAAATTAAAAAAACATGTTGATAGGTAGAAATCAAGAAAAAGAAATTCTCTCAAAACTTTTGAAGTCAAAACAAGCTGAATTTGTGGCTATTTATGGTCGGAGAAGAGTTGGAAAAACATATTTAGTAAGGCAGTATTTTCAAGAACAAATTGTCTTTTCATTCACGGGAGCCTTTGAGACTGAAACAAATATTCAAATAAACAATTTTTGGACAGAGCTGAAAAGGGTTTATTCGGAGGCCGCCTTTAAAGAAAGTCCCCATAATTGGTCTGAGGCATTTCATAGGCTTACAGATTATCTTATTTCTATTAAAAATACAAAGGCTAAAGTCGTAGTTTTTATTGATGAATTACCTTGGTTGGACCGAACGGGAGCGGGCTTTGTATCAGCACTGGAATATTTTTGGAATCAACACGGTTCACAATTCACTAATCTAATTTTTATCGCCTGTGGTTCGGCTGCTTCATGGATGATCGGGAAATTATTAAAAGCACAAGGTGGTCTGCATAATAGAGTAACTTGCAGAATTGAATTAAAACCATTTAGTTTAAAGGAAACGAAACAATTTTGTGAATACAAAAACCTAAAATTCAATTATTATCAATTGACTCAGTTGTATATGATTTTAGGTGGGATTCCCTACTATTGGCAGGCTATTGAACAAGGAAGAAGCGTGCCACAAGTAGTAGAAAATCTTTGTTTTGACAATAATGGAATACTGACAAAAGAGTTTGAATATTTATATCATTCCCTCTTTAAAAATGCCGAAAAACACATAAAAGTGATTGAAGCTTTGGCTTCACATACGTATGGGCTAACCAGAAATCAGTTATTGGCAGAATCTCAAATTTCGAATGGGGGAAATTTTGTAAGAGTTATGGAAAATTTGATAGACTGTGGTTTTATAAAATCATTAGTACCCTATGGCAAAAAAAATAAAGATACCGTATTCAGAATAGTAGATTTTTACAGTGTATTTTACCTGAAATATATTGTGGGCAATAGTAATGATAGAAATAATATTTGGCAAAATTTATCTACAAATCCAAGTTATAATTCGTGGATGGGATATGCTTTTGAGAACATTTGTCTCACTCATTTAAGACCGATTCATACAGCATTGGGAATAGGGGGAGTTTATACCAAAGTATCATCTTTTTATTTTAAAGGGAATGATCAATTACCAGGAACTCAAGTTGATATTGTGATAGAAAGAAATGATGGAATTATACATTTGTGCGAGGCAAAATTTACAAATACAGAGTTTATACTAAATAAAGACATCAATCAGACACTAAGAAGGAAAAGATTAGTTTTTCATGAAATAACAAAAACTAAGAAACAAGTGGTTACAACCCTTTTAAGTTCCTATCCAGCGATACAAAATCAGTATTATAATGAAGAAATCCACTCGGAAGTAAGTTTAGAGTTATTATTTACTTAAAAATTCAAATAAGATCAATTTTTAGAGAAAGAGATTTGTTTTTATGTAATATATTGATAATTAGGACATTATAGTGCATATTTTTGAAACAAAAGCATAATAAAGCGAGTGAGAATCGGACAAAAATAAGTAGCTTCGATAAATATGACGAATAATAACTTCTCAACGAATAGGTATTTGAAAGATTTGAGATTTAACGAAGATAGTTTTACTTCTGATAATGTTTACTTATCAGAAGTAACTATATTTACATAAAAAATATAATTTTATGGAAACGACCCTTATTTTACAAAATATACATCAATCAATAGGACTGTCAACTGACTTGAAAGAAAAAGTCAATGCTTATGGACGTTTGGGTTTGGAGGGTGCAGTTAATACACAACGAGCATACAAAGCAGACTTGAAAGATTTTAATGAATGGTGTGCTTTAAATGGCCAGTCTCCTTTTCCGGTGTCTCCAGAAAGTTTGGCAGCTTATGTTTCACATTTAGCAGATACTTATAAATGGTCAACGATAAATAGAAGATTGGCAGCCATTTCAAAGTTACATCAATTGCAGAATTTAGATACGCCAACTCAAAACAGGATATTCCGAACTGTAATGGAAGGTATTAAAAGGACAAAAGGAATTCGCCAGAGACAGGCACCAGCCTTTAAACTCAATATTTTAAAG
>JANPIG010000790.1:0-1326 GCA_031424875.1 Cytophagales bacterium | reverse complement strand
CCACTCGCTGTCGCTACTGGATTCACTAATACACTTACACTTACCACCGCTGTTGCTGAACAACCTACACCATTACTTACCGTGATGATATAACTTCCTGCTTTGTTAGCCTGAGCATTGGCAATTGACGGACTTTGTAAGCTACTTGTATATCCGTTTGGTCCTGTCCATGAATAGGCAGTGTTACCATCAGCTCCTCCTACTAATTCTATCGTTGAACCTGTACATACGGTAAAGTCTTTCGCACTTGCAGTGGCTACTGGATTATCATTTACAATCACAATAATTTCCTTACGATTCGCTTCTTTTGTCTCGCAGAATGCTCCTGTGGTTGATTTACAACTTGCGTAGTATTTTAACGTTCCAGATACCGTTGGCTTGAAAGTCAGCATAGTTAATACGGTTCCCGTTGGAGTTCCGCTATACCAAATTGCTGTTTCGTTTGTTCCGCAAGTTGCACTTAATGTGAAGGTCTCTCCTAAACAGATTTTGCCTTTATCACTTGATGCAACTGGCTGTGATGGAATTTTATCCACTATCACCGTTACTTTCGCACGATTCGTTTCCGCTGTTTCGCAACCCGTGAAGGTATTTCTACATCCTACGAAGTAATTGTAAGTTCCTACTGGCGATGGTCCGAATGATAAACTTGTCAAAGCTGAACCTACTTCATTATACCATTTAGCTTCTTCACCTGCTCCACACGTAGCACTTAATACAATGCTTTCTCCCAAACAAATAACACCTTTGTCTGACTTCGCATTGGTTGGTGCTTTTGGAATATCGTTTACAATTACCGTTACTTTTGCACGAACATTTCTTGGCGTTTCACAATCCGTACTCGTTGATTTACATCCTACAAAATAATTATATGTTCCTATTGGGCTTGGGGCAAAATTCAAGGTAGTTAAAGCAACTCCTGCTGCATCGTACCATTTCGCTAATTGACCCGTTCCACAACTTGCACTCAAAGTGATAAATTCACCGATACAAATTGAACCTTTGTCAGATTTCGCATCCGTTGGAGCATCTGGTAAGGAATTTACAATTACCGTTACACTCGCACGATTCGCTGGTAAAGTCTCACACTTGGTTGAAGTGGTAGCTTCTTTACAACCTACAAAGTAATTATAAGTACCTGCTGCCGTGGCTGTGATGGTTAATGCCGTGAACGGTGTTCCCGAAGCATCATACCATTTCACTAATTCATTCGCTCCACAAGTGGCACTCAATGTATAAATTTCGTTCACACACACCACAATCTTATCCGATTTAGGATCTTTTGGTGCTGGTGGAATTGGGTTTACACGAATAATTATCACATTT
>JANPIG010000789.1:0-6907 GCA_031424875.1 Cytophagales bacterium | reverse complement strand
TAATTGCAAAAAAATAGTTATTCACCTAAATAATTTTACAAATTTACAACAAAAAAGCATAGCGTTTTGGATATTTTTAAGAATGAGCCTTAGTTTTAGATAATGATTTCTTAGCAGAATTTCTTAAATTGCATCATAATTTGTTTATAGACAAGATTTAACAAATTCCAATACGTTGCACCGTTCAAAAATTGTTAAATCTAAATCTATTTGATACTAATTCCAAAACCTAATCTCATTCCCTCAATAAAAATGGATTTCGATTTCAAAAAATATCATGTTCGTTCTATTAATGCTGCATCTGCCGAAGAAAGAGCCGCAATTAATCAGGAATTAAAGAATTTTTATGCTTCCTTAAACGTTGATGAACAAGAGGAATTTAATAAAGCTTTACAAACCTTTTTGGCTCGTGAGATGGGAAGATTAAAGACCGATTACGAAGCTATAAAAGGAGGAATTAATTAATAAATATTACCATGGAACAGCAACCATCATCACAATATCGCCCCGTCCACAGACCACGCCCGAAATTAAAAATGCCACTTTTTGGCAATATGTTTAGCGGCGGAGGTGGACCAAAACCCTCTACTCGTGAAGAAAATAAATGGGCCGGTAAACTTACACCCATCATTGTAGCCATTGCCTTGATTGCCATCGGAATTGATTTTTTTAACACAAAAAATGATACCAAAAGAACTTTTACAGGTGCAGAGGATGTGAAATCCATGGTTTGGGATGGACAAATTGCCAAAAAATGGTATAATGTACTTCCTGCTAAAAATGAAGTAGAATATGTAGTGGAAATTATTGATAAAAAAGGAGAAAAAAGAGTTATTAGTTTCAAAGATGAAAAGAGCAATTTTGGAGATTTGGTAGTTCCCTATAATTTCATCGTGAAAAAGGAGGGTAGCCTTGACGTAACTGTTAGACGTTATGTTAAAAGAGATACTGTAGTAACGCTAAAAGATACGATTGTTACTTTAAAATATTGATTGAAATGAAAGAGTGAAAGAATGAATAAATGACGAAAATAATGCAATTATAAGCTTTTACTTTCTTTTAAGATTTTATAGGCAAATAATTCTAAACAAATTTTACAAAATTTTATTATTTTTTGCGATTTTTTAATAAATTTGATTTACATATCAAAAGCCTGCCGCCATTTGCTTCTGAACATATTGTGCGTGTTACCTTTACTGTCCTTTCTTATTACTTTGGCGGTGGCAAAATTCATTTCGTTTTAATTCAAATATTCAACTATACTTAGCTTGTTTTGGCATAAGTTTTGTGTTTATTTAATTGGCTATTTTCTCAAAATATCCTTACAACCCATGAAAAAATTATTAATTCTTAGCGTTTTGCTATTCGCTTGCGGCATATTTTCTTTTGCTCAATCTGCTCAAAAATCTATATCGGTAAGCAGCAGAACCGATAGTTTAACCATTGTTAATTCCAAGAAAACTTCTGAAAATCAAACACTTCCGATAACGGGAGCCACAAAAGCTATTCCAGAGAAACCAATTATTCTTACTACCCAAGAGGAGGAAGATTTTGATGAAAAAGAATTGGATGAACTCGAAGCCAGTATTGCTAAAGCAAAGGCAACATTGGGCTTAAAAAATGTTTCATCAACATCTTCTAAAAGTGTACCTTCAAGAAGTAAAGAACCCTCAATTAAAGAAAAAGAAATAGCGGTAAAAGTAGAAGAATCCAGGGCTACAGCTCCTACTACCAATTATGAAGCTCCCTCGTTGACCATCGGTGGACGTTCTACAAGTAAAGCACGTACTGATTTTAAGCAAGCAGTTCTTTCAGAGGATGAGAAAAAATTATACAAAATCGGTGGCATACAAGTTAATAATATAGATGATGTAGAAATAGACTCTATATACGTTAGCCCTACCGTTCCTCCAAGTTTTGCAGGAGGAATTGAAGCCATGAAAGTGTTTTTTGCTCAAAATTTAAAATTACCCGAAACTGTAAAACCAGAAGATATAAAGGGAAGAGTTTTTATAAGGTTTGTAGTAAGAAAAGACGGTAAGTTGGACAAAGTACATTTGGTAAAAGGCCCACACGACGATTGTAACGCAGAAGCTATTAGAGTGATTAAATTGATGCCAGCATGGATTCCGGCCTCTGATAGAGGTGATGCTGTAAGTGCTTATCACATTTTACCAATTTCATTTGGAATTAAGAAATAGTAAGTTCTTTTAGAAATCAAAAAAGGGAGTTTAAAGTCATTATGATTTTGAACTCCCTTTTTTGATTCAATATAGCGCCTCTTATTTGACTGTATTAAGCTTATAACTCAATAGTAGAAAACAACTTGCAAGATAAGAGCGATTGTTGCGAACATCATACTAATCACTATTCTCTTGTTTTTTTCGTCTTCTGCCCTTTACAATTGCTCTTACATCTTCGGTAGTCTCGGCAATAGAACCCATCAAATCGGGTACAAAATCCTTAATTTTACGTTTTTTAAATTCTAATAAACGTTCATGGTCAGGTTCTCCCATCAAATATCCGTAAGGCTTCAACTCCTCAACATTGTCAAAAATAACTTTCAAAATAGCAATGGTTGGTAATGATAAAGCCATGCCTGAAATGCCCCACAAAGCCGCTCCTAATAACAAGGCAATAATAGCTATCAAACCATTAATGCTAATTTTAGAACCTACAATTTGAGGTGTAATAAAATTACCTTCCAAAAATTGAACAATAGTAAAAACTGCCGCTACCCCCAAAGCATACATTGGAGAATCCTTTGTAATCAAGGCCACAATAATAGGTAAAATTGATCCGATTAAAATTCCGATAAAAGGAATTATTAAAAGAGCAGCTGCCAAGAATCCAAAGAAAAAAGCGTAATCAATGCCCAATGCTAATAAACCAATTGTATTGAGGGTACCTACGATAAGTGTAACCGTAACTAAACCCGTTAAATAACTGTGTACAGCAGCATAAATCTTTGATAAAATGGCATCTATTTTTGAGCGACTTATATTATCGAAAAGTTTATAAAAGAACATTTTAAAAAAATCACGATAATATAAAAGGAAGAACATATATATAGGAATCAGTAACATATTACCTAACAGATTACTGGTTGTAGCTAAGGCTGTAGTAAACACTGTGCCCCCTGAACTTAACATTCCTGAGCTATATTGCTTCAATTTAGCTATTTGCGCTTGTTTAGCAATATGAAAATTATCCTCTGCCCAAAGTTGTAATTTGTTAATTAAATCTAAAAATCTGGATTGCAATTGAGGCAACATTTCTCCAAAACTGCTAATTTGTGTAGAGGCTAACCAAATGATTGCACCCGCAGTAACAGAAAACAAAATCAAGGTAATAGTAACGGCCCACACTCTCCCTAATCGCCTGGTTTCCAGCCAACTGGAAAGGGGGTAGATGGACATTGATAGAATAATGGAAATAAATAATGGAACCAAAATATCTTGCAAAACCACTAACCAATAAACCAGAATAGTAACTGTAATGAGTGCAAAAGCAAACTTTGCAATAAATGGTAAACGTTGATTCATTAATTTCATTAAAATGAGCTGTTTAAAGAATTAGTATCTTTTTAACAATAAATTTATTTCCACATTCCTATTTCATAAATAATTGTGCCATTCGATGACGTCAGCGAAAGGGTCTGATTTTTTATATCTCCAATCAATAATAAATCCGTACTTTGTTGATACCCCAGATGCTGTATTATATCTTGAATTTCCTTCATTTTTGAAGTATTTTTATTGATATTTCCTTCCAAACATGGACAAGGCTTATCCTTTTTAAATTTATTTAATTCAACCAACAATTCTTTTGTATCCCCAGCCTTGGCTTCTTTGCCCCAACTAATCATTTTTTTCATCCAAGCATTATACTGGGGACGATAGGGTTCAAATTCAAAAATCAAATCTGGATATTTTCTAAGCATTTCAGCACCATTTTTGAATTGTTGAATATGTCCGGGATCTACAAATCCTATAAAATTTCCGCCCCAAGTCATACCCTTTTGTTCTGTTAGATAATTTAGAGGATTGTAATGTAATAAATTATTAGAGATTCTGTTGTTTCGAAAAACAGCGAAATCAGCGGCAAAACCAAAATTGTGCATAGAAATGGGTGATGCCGTTTTATTTTTTTGTAAATATTGTTGCTGATTCGCCATTGAACGTAAATCTGAAATAATCTTTACCGAACCATTCAAATTCTTCATTACAGCATGAATAGAATCTCTTTTTGCTAAAAAATTAATTCTTTCATCCATTAACAATTTCTCCCAACGTGTATATAAATACCGAGGCTGCGTAGCCAAAGCCCACAGATATTCTTGTTCCTGCCAAGTAAATTGAATCGAAGAGCCTCCAATAATTTGGGGTCGTTCATCATTTTGAGCCATTACTCCTCCCACCGTTACGCTATCTTGTAAGTCAATAATCGCTGCAAATACCCTTTTAACTATCAGTTTTTGACGAAGCAATGTATCCGAATAATAGAAAGGTTGTGCAATGTCATAAATTGTTAAATTATCTGCGGTCAGTGTGGTATCGCAAGTGAGATTTTGCCAATTCATTTCATCTTTATGAAATAACTTGTTAGTCTTGTCGATAAAGTTACAAGCCCACAGAGAGATACACGCAAAGGTTATTTTGAAAAAATGTCTCAAAAGTAAATTCGTTAAAAACATAATTATTTGATAGTGATTGTATTAAGTCGTGTGTTTTGAGTATCAATATTTATCCCCACACAAGATAGAAAATTGATTTGGGATAACAAAAAAATCCCTACACAAAGGCAGGGATTTTACTATGTTGGTGATGAAGTACGTTTTATCGGTTTAACCTTCTCTTTTATTTCTATAAAGCGGGTTCCATAGCCTTTGCAATCGTCAAAACTTCTGTATCGGTCAACCTTGCCGCCAAACTCAATGTTTTCACTAATTCATAATGGAAGAAGAATTTCATTGTATGAAGTTTTGACTCATAAAATGCCAATTCATCGCCTTCTTGGTTTTTAGTTACTAGGGCATTTTTAGCTACAATTCCTTGTTTCAACCAAATCCAAGCCACGGTAACGATTCCAAACATTTCCATATAAAGGTTAGCATCTGCTAAAAAAACTTCATTGTCACCCTTAGCAGCTATCCCTAAGAGATGGAGTGTAACTTTTTGTAAACGACCCAATTCTTTTTCTAATTTCTCTGCATAAGGTTTCAAATCGTCATGCGTTTTTGATTCCTCAACGGTTTTCATTATTTCACCAAACAATAATTGAGGAGCTTTTCCACCATTAGCAGTAATTCCACGACCCAAAAGTGTAAGCGAGTGAATCCCTGTTGTACCTTCATAAATGGTCATAATCCGTACATCACGAGCCATTTGCTCTAAAGGAAAATCTTCCGTATAACCATAACCACCAAATACTTGCAAACCTTCGTTTACCGCTTTAATGCCCATTTCGGCAGGATAGGTCTTCGCTACTGGAGTCATCATATCCAACATCAATTGGTATGGTTTTGCCTCTTCCGAATCTTTACCCAATGCCTGAATCATATCTTCCCAAAGATAACATTCCATCAAAAGACCCAAAGAACCTTCCACTATGGCTTTTTGGAATAAGAGCATTCGCTTAACGTCTGGGTGATTGATAATGAAAGTTTGACCTTCCTCTAAATTTTTATTATTCAAACGTCTTCCTTGCGGACGTTCCTTAGCATATTCCAGAGAAGCATAATAAGCGGCAGAGGCAATATAAGTTCCACCCATACCCACACCCAAACGAGCCTCATTCATCATTTGGAACATATATTTCAAACCTTGATTAGGCTCACCCACTAAGTACCCCACAGAATTATCTTTATCTCCAAAAGTCAAGTGCATGGCTGGTGTAGCCTTCTGCCCCATTTTGTGATAAATACCCGTTGAAATCACATCATTATCCTCTGTGTATGAACCACTTCCGTTATCTCTAAACTTTGGAACAACCAATAAAGAAATTCCCTTCGTTCCCAATGGAGCTCCCTCAATACGAGCTAACACCAAGTGAACAATATTATCAGCAATATCATGGTCACCTGCCGAGATGAACACCTTTTGACCTTTAATTTTATATGTTCCATCAGCTTGTGGGTATGCCATCGTGACAACATCCGTAAGCGAGCTACCTGCTTGTGGTTCAGTCAAACACATTGAACCCGTCCACTCTCCAGAAATCATACGAGCAGCAAACTTTTCTCTTAATTCATCCGTACCAAAAGACAAAATCAAGTGTGCCGAACCTGCTGTTAAGCCCGTAAACATCACAAAAGCATTATTGGCAGCCCCACGAATAAATTCACTGCAAGCACCCACTGTTGTTGGCAATTGCTGCCCACCGTGTTCATATTTAAACATCGCTCCTGTCATACCCGAATCGCCCATTGCCTTCACATAATCCTTCACGGCAGGATGAACTTTCACTTGTCCATTCACTAATTCAGGCTGATTACGGTCAGAATCCACGTAAGCAGGACGCATAATTTTATCGGCAATCTCTTCCGCAGTGTCCAGCACCATATCAAACATATCGGGTGCATAGTCTTGGAAATAGGGATATTTAGTAAGTTCTGCCACATTGAGAACTTCTTTAAGCATAAAGTCGAGGTTCCGACGTGAATATTGTTGTGCCATTTTTGAATTAAATTTAACAGTTAAAGTAGTTGAATAGTTTAACATAAACTATTTCAAATCACAATTGTTATGCTTGCATACAATTTTTAGTAAAAATAGTGATAAAAAAAATAGTATGCAAGCATAACAAATTTATTTTTAGGTGTAAAAAAAACGTTGTCCATTAGTGTATGGGCAACGTTTTTAATGTGTTATAAACCAAAACCATTATAAAAGACAAAAGGAGACGT
>JANPIG010000788.1:0-19472 GCA_031424875.1 Cytophagales bacterium | reverse complement strand
GTTAGGGATAAAGCAGATGTAATTTTCAGACAAAATTTACCCGAAAATAAAGATAAAACTATTTACGATATTCGTTCAAAAGTTTGTAATGAACTCATGTACGTTTATTTATCCAATGAATTAGAGGGTTTTGAAAACTTTGATGAACCGTTTACTAATATGCCGTGAAACGTTATTTCCATATATCTTTCCATATATCCAACAATAAAAAACCCCTCATACGTTGCGTATGAGGGGTTTTTTGTGGTAAAGGGCGGACTCGAACCGCCGACACACGGATTTTCAGTCCGATGCTCTACCAACTGAGCTACTTCACCAGCAATCTTTGGTAATTCCCAATGTGTCTTTTGGGACTGCAAAGGTAGGGAGATTTTTTTTTAATCCAAAACCAATACCGAAAAAAAACGAAAAAAAATAAAATAGTATGCTTGCATAACATTTTTGAAATCATAATCTTTGTATCGTTTAGTTTTATCTGTAAATTGTATAGTTATTGAGAGTTGTTAAGTTGTCAGGTCATTAAGGGTCTTAAAAAGTCAAGAATTTGATGATGGTAAGCTAAAAATTAACAACTTTACAACATATCAACTTATTAAATTCTTTTTATGCAAATTCTTCAACAAATTTTATTCGTCGTGGCTCTGGGAGTGGCGGGATATTTTATTTCAAAACGTATCGGAATTATTAAAAAAACTATTCAGTTGGGTCGGGATGAAGACCGTACTGATAATTCGTCTCAACGGTGGGCTATGATGATTCGTATTGCTTTGGGTCAAAAAAAGATGTTTGACCGTCCCGTGGTAGGCATTATGCACTTTATCATTTATGCAGGTTTTATATTGATTAATGTTGAAGTTTTAGAAATCATCTTGGATGGAATTTTGGGTACGCATCGTCTCTTTGCTCCTTTTTTAGGTAGTTTTTATTCTGTCCTTATTAATTTCTTTGAATTTTTAGCATTTGGCGTTTTATTGGTTTGTGTGGTTTTCTTGATTCGTAGAAATATTACGAAGGTGGAAAGATTACAACCTACTCGTCACCGTGAATTGAACGGTTTTCCTGTAATTGATGCCAATACGATTCTTTTTGCAGAAATTATTTTAATGACAGCTCTCTTGACGATGAATGCAGCTGATAGCGTTCTTCAAGACCGTGGTAATGAACACTATTACCAAGTAGGTAATTTTGCCTTCTCTGGGTTTCTTAAGCCTATCTTTACGTCATTTTCAGATACTGCCTTGGTAGCTTATGAACGAATTGCTTGGTGGTTGCACATTTTGGGTATTTTAGCATTCGGATTGTATGTTACTTACTCAAAACACCTTCATATTTTCTTGGCGTTTCCAAATACTTATTTTGCCAATCTTGAACCAAAAGGTGAAATGCCAAATATGCCAGAGGTTACGAAGGAAGTGCAGATTATGTTGGGTTTAGCACAACCTGATGCCGGGGCTTCGACGGAAATTGCACGGTTTGGAGCGAAGGACATTAAGGATTTGTCTTGGAAAAACTTGATGGATTCTTACTCGTGTACAGAATGTGGACGTTGCACTGCTGCCTGCCCTGCTAACATAACTGGCAAGGCTTTATCGCCTCGCAAAATCATGATGGACACTCGGGATAGATTGGAAGAAGTGGGTAAAAATATGTCAGATAACGGAGGCAATTTTGTGGAGGATGGCAAGAGTCTCTATGGCGATTATATTTCTGCCGAAGAGTTACGGGCTTGTACCACTTGCAACGCTTGCGTACAGGAATGCCCGATTTTGATTTCGCCTTTGGATATTATCTTACAATTGCGTCGCTACCAAATTATGGAGGAGTCAGATGCTCCTGCGTCTTGGAATGCAATGTTTTCTAATTTGGAGAATAACCAAGCTCCTTGGAAATTCTCGCCGAATGATAGATTTAACTGGGCTGAGGGAATGAAATAGTTGTGATTTAGTAATTTATTGAAATTAAAAATTAAACAAAAATACGGATATAATACGGATAAGATACGGATATATTCGTAAATTGTTCTATCATTTATTTCCACAAATTATGTTTGAAAAAAAACTGTCATTCAATTTTGAAACTACTCAGAAAATCCTGCAACGGATAAGTTATATAGATACTTTTAAAGGTAAATGGAGTTATTTAGATAAAAGTGATAATCGCTATTTGAAGGAGCTTCGCCAAATTGCTACGATTGAAAGTATTGGCTCTTCAACAAGAATTGAAGGAGCAACACTGAATGATGAAGAAGTGGCTAAACTTATCAAAAAGATTAAAGTTACATCATTCAAAAGCCGAGATGAACAAGAAGTTGTTGGATATTACGATGTTTTGGATTTGATTCTGGAAAATGCCAAAGAAGTAGAATTATCTGAGAATAATGTCAAACAACTGCATAGTATTTTATTGAAATATAGTAGTAAAGATAGTCGTCATAGAGGTCAGTATAAATCGTTATCCAACAAAGTTGTAGCCAATTATCCTGATGGTAATCAGCGAGTTATTTTTAGCACAACCGAACCACATCTGACAACAAAAGAAATGTCGGAATTGATGGAATGGACTAATAATCAGTTAGTTAATAAAACTGCCCATCCGCTAATTATCATTGGACTTTGGGTTTATGAATTTTTGTCAATACATCCTTTTCAAGATGGAAATGGCAGATTATCTCGCTTAATTACAACTTTATTATTGATTCAAAATGATTATGACTTTGCACAATATATCTCGCTTGAACACATCATCGAACAGCGAAAAACAGACTATTATCAAGCCTTGATGAATGCCCAACAATTTAGGTATTCAGAAAATGAAGTTGTGGCAGATTGGATAATTTTTTTCTTGGAATGTATTCAAATCCTCATAGAACGTTTGGAAGCGAAAATGAGCCAAAACCTTGAAAAAACGCATTATCTTAATGCTCGTCAGAAAGAAATTTTAGCTTTATTTGAAATAGATAAGTCTCTAAAAATCAGCGATATGTCTTCAAAATTATCTACCTATTCTGTTAACACTTTAAAGAAAGATATTCAATATTTACTAAATGAAGGGTACGTCCAAAAAATGGGAATTGGCAAGGCTACTTTTTATTGGTTGAATGGACAGACAATGACAGAATAATTTGCAAACTAATGACTAATAAAAAACTCTTAATCCTCGGCTCCACGGGACGTACTGGCAAATATCTTTTGGAAGAGGCTTTGGCGAGAGATTTTGAGGTAAATATTTTGGTAAGAGATGTTCAAAAAATAAAGATTCAGTCTGAAAAATTAAGAATTTTTGAAGGAACTCCTTGCAATAAAGAGGATTTAGCAAAGTCTTTGCAAGGTTGTACGCACGTTTTGAGTGCCTTGAATATTTCCAGAAATTCAGATTTTCCTTGGTCGGGCTTACGGACTCCGAAAGATTTTTTGGAGAAAACAATTCAGAATTTGATTGATTTATCGAAAACCAATCCGCTCGAAAATATTATGATTATTTCGGCTTGGGGCGTAGGAGAAACTCGGAATGAAATTCCATTTTGGTTTCGTTGGATGATTGATTTTACGAATGTTAAATATGGATATTTAGGGCATGAAGACCAAGAGAGATTACTAAAAAATTCAGATTTGGATTGGACAATTATTCGTCCTGTAATTTTGACAAATAATAAAATCACCAAGCCAGTTCTTGTAAGTTTAAATAATTATCCGGAACCTAATTGCTTGATTTCTAGAATGAACGTAGCCAATTTTATGATTGGTATTCTTGAAAAAAGTTTATACGTGAAACAAATCCCAACCATTTCGATATAATGAAAACATTTCTAAAAGTAATCTTAACATTATTTGCCGTTTTGACGATTGGCTATTTTTTAGGTCCAAAACCTACGCCACCACATTTGGAAGTGCCAATGTTTAAACTCACGGGTGATTTACCCACTTTGGATAAGCAAATTCAGGAAAGCGAAGCAGCAGTAAAAGGCATTCGTCCCGACTGTCAGGCTCGGATTGTGTGGGTGGATTCTGCTAAAAAGGAGAAAACGAAGATTGCTTTTTTGTACATACACGGGTTTTCAGCTACGCAAGAAGAGGGTAATCCTGTGCATCGTAATATTGCCAAAAAATACGGTGCAAATCTCTATTTGGCACGTTTGGCAGGACATGGCATTGATTTGGGAGACTCTACGATGGCAAGCGTTACGGCTGATGATTTCGTTCAATCGGCAGAATATGCTTTGGCAGTGGCAAAGACTTTAGGGGACGAAGTGGTTGTAATGTGTACCTCTTTTGGTGGTGCATTAACGACCTATTTAGCCTCGCAACATCCTGAAATTAAGGCAATTGTGATGTATTCGCCTTGTATTAAGATTTATGATGACAATGCCGAATTATTGGATAATCCTTGGGGTTTAGCGATGGGAAAAGCCGTTTCGGGTTCGGAGGTTCGTGATTTTCCACCCGCAAACCCTGAACACGCCAAATATTGGTGTCGTCATTATCATTTGAATGGCGTGATAGCTTTACAGAATTTTTTAACTCACGCCATGCTTCCAGAGACATTTGCGAAGGTGAAATGTCCAGTTTTTATGGGCTATTATTACAAAAATGAAGAAGAGCAAGACAAAGTAGTTTCAGTACCTGCGATGCTGAAAATGTTCGATGAATTGGGTTCAAAAAGCAAGCAAAAAGTAGCCATTCCAAATGCTGGAAATCACGTATTGGCATCACCTATTTTATCAAAAGATGTGGCAACTGTGCAGATGGAGACGGAGAAGTTTTTGAGTGGGATTTTGAAATAAATAAGATTTGTCACAAAGCCTATAAGGCACAATTTTTTAATAAACTTTAAGCCTTGGTTGCACTAAACACTTGATTAATAAAATACGAAAAATCAACAATAATAATGATACAAGAAATAGACTATAAAGTGCCTACCATGGCAGACATGATGGCGGCTGGCGAAACGCCCGAAGTGCTTTTTTGGGTAGGTTGTGCGGGTTCTTTTGATGACCGCTACAAGAAAGTTACCATCGCTTTTACCAAAATTTTGAACCGTGTGGGCATCAAATTTGCCGTTTTGGGAACGGAAGAATCCTGCACGGGCGACCCTGCACGTAGAGCGGGTAACGAGTTTTTGTTCCAAATGCAAGCCACTATGAACATTCAAGTATTGGAAGGTTATGGCGTTAAGAAAATCGTAACGGCTTGTCCGCATTGTTTTAATACTTTGAAAAACGAATATCCAGCCTTGGGGGGTAATTATGACGTAATTCACCACTCAACTTTTCTCCAAGAACTCATCAATGCAGGTAGGGTAAAACTGGAAGGTGGAGGAGAATTCAAAGGCAGAAAAATTACTTATCACGATTCATGTTATTTGGGTCGTGCCAATGATATTTATGAAGCTCCACGCTCAGTTTTGGAGGCATTGGATGCTGATTTAATTGAAATGAAACGTTGCAAAACCAAAGGACTTTGTTGCGGTGCAGGTGGAGCTCAAATGTTTAAAGATGCCGAGAAAGGCACAAAAGAAGTAAATATTGAACGCATTGAAGAAGCCCTTGATACGGGTGCAACCACCATTGCAGTAGCCTGTCCGTTCTGTATGGTTATGATGTCTGACGGCGTGAAAAATAAGGAAAAAGAGGATTCTGTGAAGGTGTATGACTTGGCGGAATTATTATTGGAGGCGATGTAAAACAAATAAAAAAACATCATCATTTTTATCAAAAAAGGTTTTTTTTTACATTTGGGAAATGTTCAAACTCAAATTAAGAAAAAACCTTTTTCCGTCATGAAGAATCTACTGTTAGCTTTCGTTCTATTGTTCCCATTCCTCTCAATTGCCCAAAGCACCCAAGTTTATGAAGTTCACGAAGTGGATTCGGTGGCAATTCCCCGAGGAGGATATTCTTATCTGACTACTTTTATCAACGCCAATTTACAGATTCCTTACATGGCGAAAGTTGCTAAAGTGAATGGCTACGTCTCGCTTGCGGGTGTGGTGGACGAGCAAGGCAAAATCTCTCAAATTGAAGTCATCAAAGGCATTCGTCCAGACTGTGATAAAGAAGCAGTTCGGGTATTTGGGTTGTTTAATGCTTGGCAAGCGGCTTTGAAAGGAGGGAAAAATGTGAAGCAAAAGGTTTTTTCAAGGATTCCGTTTAAGAGTACGGAGGAAGTTACTTTTGTGGATGGAATGCAGTTGGAATATTTAGATAATAAGTTTATGCAAACGAAGGATTCTGTAAGTCGTAAATATGTACAAAAGACAAAAATTGATACATTGACAGGATTTCCTATTGGAGATATTAGTTTCTTTGAAATAAAGAAAAATGGAAAAGAAAAACCGTATTCTGTTTTTAGTAGAAAGGAAGAAAAAATTGTAAACTATTTGCCCCTTTATCCAGAATCACTACAAGATAGTTCTATCAATAGAATGAGAGTAAAATATGTAAATGAAGCGGATAAAGTTGTTGGTACATCTTTTATTTTCTGGGAAAACGGGCATCTTCAACAACAAAGATATTATGACAATAATAATCCCAATTATCCTTTTACAACCTACTATCCCAATGGTGTAGTGAGAGATTTTACTGATTATACCGATTCAACCATGAGGATTTATGAAACAAAATCATGGTATCCATCGGGTCAAATATTTAAAATTATACAATATGAAATCCTTCCATCCTTTTATATCATGGAAGCTGATAAGAAGAATAATACTCACTCTTTTATCATTAATCAATGGGATGAATCGGGTAATCAGATGGTAAAAAACGGAGAAGGAAATGCAATTTTTCAGCAATATCAAAGCGGAATATTTACAGAAGCAGGACCAGTTAAAAACTTCCAAAAGCATGGGGTATGGAAAGGATATTACGATGAGGAGTCAAGAGTTGTTTACAGAGAATATTTCGATAATGGAATATTAGAAAGGGGGATATCTTACGGTGAGGTAGATTCTGTCCTATATAAAAGCACTTCTGAAACTCCTGCCGCATTTCAAAATGGGATGCAAGGTTTTGGGAAACATTTAATGACAACACTGAAATATCCTTCTGATGCACAAAGAGCAAATGCACAAGGAATTTCATACATTCAGTTTGTAGTTTGTACAGATGGAAGTTTGTGCGATTACAAAGTATTAAAATCAGCAGGTTGGAATACACTTGATGAAGAAGCAATAAGAGTTATTAAGGCTTCGGACGGAAAATGGAATCCAGGAGTACAGCGGGGTAGGAAAGTACGTTCAAAATTTACTCTACCAATAAGATTTCAATTGGGAGGTTCACTGCCAAAATAGCACAATTCCAACATCCCCAAAAATCAATCAACTGATTATCAATACAATAACATTCTTCTTGATTGCACGATTATTTCTTTGTAATTTTGTAATCTCAAAACCCCAAAGAGTAAAGACATCTATCTTTGCTCTTTTTTTGTCGAAGGAAATCATGCTAATTAACGTTAAAAAAGATATACGCAAACAGTCAATTGCTCAAATTAAGGAGTTTTTGACGGAACATAAAGAACAGGCTTTCAGAGCTAAACAGGTTTATGAATGGCTTTGGAAAAAGTCGGTTCAGAACTTTGACGAAATGACCAATCTTTCGCTCAAAACCCGTGAATTATTGTCAGAACATTTCGAGATTCGGACGGTGCAGGTTTCTGAAAAACAGGTTAGTTCAGACCGCACCATTAAGTCTTCTTTTGAATTGTTCGATAAAAACCTTGTGGAAGGCGTATTGATTCCCAATGATGACCGCATGACTGCCTGTGTGTCATCGCAGGTGGGTTGCTCGCTTACGTGTAAGTTTTGTGCAACCGGTTATATGGATAGAAAACGTAACCTTGATGCTGCCGAGATTTATGATCAAGTGGTAAGAATCCGTGACCAAGCTGAAGAACATTACCAAACGCCCCTCACTAACATTGTGTATATGGGCATGGGTGAACCACTTCTAAATTATGCAAATGTCTTAGAATCAGTGCATTATATTACTTCCCCCGAGGGTTTGGGAATGTCGCCGAAGCGAATTACGGTTTCTACAGCAGGAATTGCTAAGATGATTACGAAGTTGGGAGACGATGAAGTGAAGTTCAATTTGGCACTTTCATTACACGCTGCCAATGATTTGAAACGCAATGAAATCATGCCTATCAATGAGTCAAATACCTTGGAGGCCTTAAAGGAATCGTTGTTGCATTTCTACAAAAAAACGGGCAGTAGAATTACCTTAGAGTACATACTTTTCTACCGTTTCAATGACTCAATGGAAGATGCCCAAGAGCTTTGGGAGTTTGCCCGACAGTTTCCTTGCAAGATAAATATCATCGAATACAACCCCATCGCCGAGGCAAATTATACCAATACCGACCCTAAAACTTTGGAGAAATTTGCGGCATTTTTGGAAGCAAAAAATATGATTATCAACGTCCGCCGTTCACGTGGAAAGGATATTGATGCGGCTTGTGGACAGTTGGCGGGGAAGAAAATACCTGTGGTTGTGTAGATTTTGTACCACAGACTTTAGTCTGTAAACGCTCTGATAGACTAAAGTCTGTGGTACGTGTCTACGCCATTATCATAAAATACTCTCCAATCGCCATTACACCTAAAATTAGCATTGCCAAGCACAGAATTACTTTGCCAACGATTCCCGTAATCAAGCCAATCATTGAACCAATAGCAGCTTTCAAGGCTACTTTTGGCTCTGTTTTACCAATAATTTCCCCAATAAAAGCTCCGAGAAAGGCTCCCAAAAACATTCCAATTGGTGTGAAGAATAATCCCGCAAAAAGCCCAATTGTAGAACCCCAAGAGCCGTATTTTGTACCACCAAATTTCTTGGTTCCCCAGATGGGTGCGTAATAGTCAAAAATGCTCATGGCTACGGTTAATAGTACGAAGAAAGTCAGCGTTTTGCGGTCGAATTGGGCATATTTTGAATAATGTAATAGGAACAATCCAAGTAAACTTACGGGCGGACCAGGCAATGGAAGTACAGCCCCTGCTAAGCCTACCAAAAGGCAAATTATTGAAGCAATTAGTAATAAAATATCAGTCATGTTTTTCGATGTTCGATGCTTGTGATTCGATGTTTGGAAAATTAAGAACTTTTAATATTATCGAACATCGAAAATACCTCATCACTTTTTAATATCTTACACGAATTAACAAAAAATCTAATCATGAAAAAACATTTAGCTCAATTAAACATTGCCAGAATGCTTTCCGATAGCATTGATGACCCTATCATGGCGGAATTTGTAGCACAGTTAGATACCATAAATGCCTTGGGAGAAAGTAGTAAAGGTTTTGTATGGCGACTAAAAGATGAAGATGGCGATGCAACTAATTTTCACCCCTTCGATGACCCTCGAATAATTGTGAACCTGACAGTATGGGAAAGCATAGAAGATTTGATGAATTTTGCCTTCAAAACTGCCCATGCCGTAGTGATGAAAGACCGAGCAAAATGGTTTGAAAAATTTGGTAAGCCTTCAATGGTGCTGTGGTATATTGAGGAAGGACACATTCCTACGCCACAACAAGCCCGTGAACGGTTGGAATACATGCAAGCCAATGGAGCAAGTGAATATGCTTTTGATTTTAAGAATAGGTTTTAAATAAAAAACCGAAGTCGTCCTTTTTTGAAGGACGACTTCCGTAAAATCTCAACTCTGTTACCTTTTTTATTGCTCATCACTTCCATCGTCTGTTACGGTTGCCAAGCCCACAATTTTATCATTTTGTACAGTGATTTCTAAAAAGGAATCACTCGTACCAAACTGTACGCTGACCGTTGTAACCCAATCTTCAATAGAGTTATCTACGTCTCTGATTTTATAGGATTTTGAGAAGCGTTTCTTTACCTTACTCATCGGGTCACCAACTTTCAATCCACCAAGATTTTCAAGATTGAAACGGGGTGTTATCAATTCAAAACCACTTACATTTTCATCCAATACAAAAAAGGCATCTTTTCCGTAATAATAGATTTCAAAATGGTTAGAGGTCTGAGCATCAGGGGTTTCTTCTTTTTTGACAGAATCAGGTGAGCCTAATTTTTCTAAGATTTTACCGTAATTAACACCCATCTTAATACCCGAAATACTCATAGAATGATAATTGAGCGTATCGTATTCTTCTTCGTCTTCATGGGTAAAAGATTTGAAAGAAGACAGCGTAATCGTAATCAAAAAAGCTAATAGCAAAGAAATACTCAATGGTTTCATGGGTTATATACTTTAAGGTTATTTGTCTTGTTCTTCTGCAAGTCTGATAAAAGCCTCCGTTATTTCGATATAATAAGGATTGTCTCTCCTAATAATCAAGGCATTATGAAAGCATTATGATAAACTCTACCATCAAGGTCATTAATTATAGAATTGATTTTTGCAAATTCTTTACCTTTGAAATATTCAACCCATTGGTCGAATTTTCTTTTTCGTGCAGATTGCCTTAAATCAGATGAATCACAGATATACATTACTACTTGTTGTGGAATTCTTTGAAAAAAATCGGTAAAAATTGATGCAATTGTGAATGGAATTTTGGGGTCAAGTGGAGGATTTTTGTTGGTAGGATTATAGGCTACCGAAATAGTAAACTCAAAGGCATCAATTGGAAAATTCAGATATTTGTCAAATATATATGATATGGACTTGAATTTTATTTCATATACAATTGAATTTGATATTTCAAAACTTGACAAATTATCTTCTCCACTCCAAAATAGGGTTTGGTATGGCTCAATAGAATCTTTATTTTCCATTTAGCTCCCTTAGTTTTTTCAACATTTCTTGAAATTCAGGAGTTTTACTCCTTTTCTTAGTTTCCTCAATCATTTCTTTTTTACTTTCCATCAAATGCCTCGCAAACGCAATCGCTCTTTTGCCACTGGGTCCATTATTAGAGTGAACGGTTATTTCTAACATAATAGTATTTATTTAGTTACTACAAATTTACAAAATATTTTTATGTCCCTCAAATCGTAGCCAAAAACATCTTCCGATAATTCAGTGGACTTTCGTTCATCAACGATTTGAACTGCTTATTGAAATGCGAAATATTACCAAAACCACTTTCAAAACAAACTTCTGCTACTTGTTTGTCAGTCGTTGTGAGGAGATTACAGGCATGTTTTATTCTGAATTCAGTTACTAAATCCAAGAAGGTTTTACGGGTAATTTTTTTGAAATATCTACAAAAAGCAGTCTCGGTCATGTTGGCTAAATGAGCGGCAGTTTCCAAGTGAACATCTTGGGTATAATTCTCAATTACATAGGCATAAACTTTGTTGATTCTGTCTAAATCTATGGCGGATAAATCATGCTTATCTGACTGACTATCAATAATTTGGTAATCATTTGAAGTGGCAATAGTATTCAATAAATCTAACAACCCTAATAGTTTTTGGAAAGGCGGAACGGTGAGTAAAAAAATCATTTCACGGGCTACACGGTCACGGGTTTTACCTTTGATTAATACACCTGATTTAGATTTAGAAAATAACGTTCGGATGGGCAAAGTTTCTGGATTATTGAAAAACCGTTCGCCTAAAAAATCTTCCCTAAACTGTATCACAATTGACCGAGAGGAATTTTCAGGACCAATGCCATCATTCTTCCAACAATGTGGTACATTGGGACCTAATAAAACCAAATCTACCTCCTCAAAATCATTCACCTGATTACCTACAAAACGCTTTCCTTCACTTTTTAAGATGAGTGTCAATTCAAATTCTGGGTGAAAGTGGTAGGGAACATCAAAGTAAGGAAGTGCAATTTGACGGAACAAAAAAGAGGTATCCGTTGCATTGCCTAATTGTTCAAAAGAAGCCTTCATCAGACGGAATTATAGATTAATGGATTGAAAACAAAGTTGTTATGGTAAAAATAGTGAAAAATTACAGGAATTACTAAAAATGTATTTTTTGATGTTTTTATTAACTTAAAATAAAAGAGGTATCAGTCCAAAAACCAATACCTCTCTATATAAATGAAAATAACGCTTGTTCTAAAACCACTTAGGTATCAATGTTTCGGACAACCACAGTCTTTCTTTTTAAAAATTCCCCAAAGAAAACCTTTCTTACGACGACGCTTTATAACTGTTTTAGATTCTAACGAAGCAGTCGAAATGGTCGTTTTAGTATTTGTAACGAATGTTTCCGCCTGTGTTTCGACTGAAAAACAAGTTATTAGGACGCTGAAAATAAGTAACTTTTTCATATTTAGCTTTGAGTGATAATTGATGTACAATTTTTTAACGAAAAAGCCGTGCCAATTTGTATATTGACACGGCTTTTTATGAAAAATGTTACGGTTAAAACTACCGATAACTTACTAAAATTTGCTCTTCAAATAATTTATGGCTAATATGTAAGCATCTTCGGCAGCTGCTTTGTCATAAATCGGATTTGAGGGATTTGCAAAAGCATGATCAGCATTGTATGATTTTACTTTTACGCTTTTACCAGCGGCAGCCATATCTTTCTCAAATTGAGCTACAACAGCAGGAGAAATCCACTGTTCTTTTGCTGCAAAAAGCCCCAATACATCACAATTAAGCGTTTTTAACTTAGCCACATCTTTCTCAGGCATTCCGTAATACATCACACAACCAACGGCTTGTTTACCTTCTAAAATAGCAGATTTCAACGATAAACCTCCCCCAAAACACCAACCCACCGAGGCAATTTTAGCATCCTTTCCTACGTAATCAATCGCTCCATTAATAATAGTTTCCAAACGTTTTGGATCTGCTCCAGACATATATTTTCCTGCATCTTCACGGGTAGTTGCCACTTTGCCATCATACATATCAATTGCCAACACGTTTACATCTTTAAGGTCGTTGTAAAATACCTCTGCTTGCTTTTTGATATGGTCGTTAAGTCCCCACCATTCCTGATAAACAAATAGATATTTGTTCGATTTTTTAGGAGCTTTAATCAAAAAAGCATTTGCCATTTTACCGTCTGCCGTCTTGAACTGCATCATCTCGCCACCTGACATGCTTACGTGTGTGTAAGGAAGGGGTTCTTCATGTGCTTTTTGGAACTCTTTAGTAGAAGCCATCAACTGCATATCATCTGGTTTACAGTCTGCTTTATTGGTGGTTTGGCAACAACTTTGTGAAAAACCAAAGTAAGTTAAAGTAGTAAATGCTAAAGATAAAATTATTTTTTTCATGATTATTTGAATGTTATGTTGTGATAATCTTAACCGAAAAAGAAGGGGTAAAGTTTAATTTTTACGGAATTCGTCCTTTTAAAAGCTACGGTTTATACACAAGCTATGGAACTCTGAAAATTGGTTATTTCCCTCTTCGGTGGGTTGAATCGCAGCGGCGAACCGCCCCACCGCTACTAAATGGGTCGAGCCTACTGCTCTTTTAAGCTACAAAGATGTGTATAAACCGTAGCCTTTAAAAAGACTACTTCCATGTACAAAAATAATTAATTTTCTATTCAACCAAATGAAAATACTCCCTATCAAAAACCCGAAAATAAATACTTGGAGGAATAAAGGCAAAGCCTGGCTGCATATCATCAAAAGTGGGTCGCTGGCTCACATGGGCAAGCATTGCATTACGTTTGAAAGCCCCATAAGGCGTAATATTTACGCACACATCTGCTTGTGGAAGACCTTTAGTAGGATCTTTTGGGTAATTTTTTCTAAAACCATCCGCCATTTTCAAGGCAAAGGCAATCATTTGTTTTGGGAGCGTAACTTGATAAATTTTCTGAGGGGTAAAATCAGCCTTTTCTTTATCTTCTTGAAATACCTCCAAGACCGCCCTTGAAACATTACGATGATCGGGATGTCCGTATAAACCTACTTTATCATCCAAGGTAAAAAGAATGGACGGCTTATACTTTTGAATCAGAGACCGAACTACTTTTTTCAAAGAATCCATTGGTACATTTGAGGTTCCTGAATCTGGAAAATCAAACATTTCATGATGATTAAGTTCTAAGATTTCCGCTACATTATCTACTTCTTTAGTGCGACGTTTTCCCAATTGTTTTTTCAATTTATTCAAAGAAGTATCAGCCAAGTCCTTAATTTTTGAAACGTCAATAATGCTTCCATTCAAGCCTGCTTCGCCACGTGTCATGTAGCAAATGCCAGTTTCAATGCCTTGTTGTTTCAACATCCGCATAGTACCAATGATAGTTATCTCATCATCAGGATGGGCAAAAATGGCTAAGGCTTTTTTGGGTAAGTTTTCAGGAATTAACGTTTCCGTTTGCGGAATTGTATTGTCCTGAATTTGAGATTTCAAATACCATAAAGCACTGATTGTGAGTGCAATAAGAATTATAATTGTGACGATTATTTTTTTCATTTTTAAATCGGTTAACACCCATTCTACTTTACAAATACTTAACAGCCTTAATCAATTTCAAGTTATTCAACATTGGTAAAGTTCTAATATTTGAAGGTGGCACAAGTCCTCTTTTTATCCAGTTAGAGACTACATTAGTGCTTGATAATTGAAAACGATTTGCATATTCTTTTATCGTAATCCACTCATTTAAGTCAATTACAAACTCGGGAGTTGATATGAGATTTTGAGCTTCGGCAATAAGTCTGTCTGCTTCTTTTGACATCATTTTAACTTTTGCTGAAATAATAGATTCAAGCATTACTTTCTCTTCTGGATTAGCTTTGCTCATCGCTTCTCTAATTGCCTTTATGGCAGTGTCTATTTCCTCATCAGTTTCTGCCAAAAGAAGATTATTAATAATTGTTTGCATGATATAAAATGAGGTTTATTTCCCCCATTGTTTAAGTTTCTCTTCAAGAAATTAGATTGTTTTTGTTAGTTTACTCAAATCATTAAGCATTTGGTCTATTTCTTCCTGATATGTTTCTTCAAACATTTGATAATTGGTAAGCATTGTTTTGATTGATGCTCTTCGCATCCTCAAATCTATGAGCAATTGTTGAACTTAATCCATAAATAGTGGTTTGAATTTTGGGTAAAACAAATATACATATATTACATAACGTAACAAAATAATTTTCAAATTATCTTAAATCTTCTTAATTAGTATAAATCCTACGCATCAAGGTTTTAACTTTGTCTTTATGACAGAAAAACGTTGGATTTTTAAAGATACTCCTCCTCAATCACAAATAGATTTATTAGTCGAAAAGCTGAATGTTTCGCCTGAAATGGCTACGCTTTTGGCTCAACGAAATGTGCATACTTTTGACGAAGCCAAAGCATTTTTCCGCCCCGACCTCTCGCATTTGCACGACCCTTTCCTGATGAAAGACATGGATAAAGCCGTGGCCCGTTTGGAAGAGGCAATTTTCAAGGGTGAAAAAATATTGGTTTATGGTGATTATGATGTGGACGGCACAACATCAGTAGCCACGATGTACGGTTTTCTGAAAACACAAATTTTTCAAAATCGAGAAGATGCTCCCATAGAATTTTATATTCCTGATCGTTATGCCGAGGGCTATGGCGTATCTCAAAAAGGTATTGAATATGCCGCTGACAATGGTTTTGGGCTGATTGTTTGTTTGGATTGTGGCATAAAATCAAAAGATAAAGTGGCTTGGGCGAAGGCACATAACGTAGATTTTATCATCTGCGACCACCACCGTCCAGATGAAAATGACCTCCCCGATGCCGTAGCGGTGCTTGACCCTAAACGTGCAGATTGTACCTATCCTTTTGATGAACTGACGGGTTGTGGTGTGGGCTTCAAATTATTGCAGGCATTTTGTACCAATCAGGGGATTGACGAAGAATTATTGTTGCCTTATCTTGATTTGGTGGTTACTTCCATCTCATGCGACATCGTGCCGATTGTGGGCGAAAACCGTGTTTTGGCATATTTTGGTTTGCAACAACTCAATACCAATCCCCGCATTGGACTGAAAGCCCTGATGACTTCAGCTTCGATTTCGGGTAAAATGGATATTACCAAAGTAGTTTTCGGATTGGGTCCACGCATCAATGCAGCAGGGCGAATCAAGCACGCCTACGATGCCGTAGATTTGTTGCTTTGTGATGATGAAAAAAAGGCTACCGAATTTGCCAGAGTTATTCAACAGCATAATAACGACCGCAAGGGGTTTGACTCGGGCATTACCGAAGAAGCCCTTACGATGATTGAGGAGGATGTTTTTCTACAAAAAGCCAACAGCACGGTACTTTTTAAAAAGGATTGGAACAAAGGTGTAATCGGGATTGTGGCGAGTCGTTGTATTGAAAAATACCACCGTCCAACCATTATTCTGACCGAGTCGCAGGGACACGCTGCGGGATCAGCTCGTTCGGTGCCAGGTTTTGATGTTTATGAAGCCATCGAAGAATGTTCAGAGCATTTGATTCAGTTTGGTGGACACACTTTTGCGGCAGGTTTAACCTTGGAAATCAGTGAGATAGAGAATTTTAGACGTAAATTTGAAGAAGTGGTTTCTCGGAAAATTTTACCCGAACAACTTACGCCCATGATTTCGGTGGATATGAAATTGCCCTTGACAGAGATTTCAGCCAAGTTTCACCGAGTGATGGAACAAATGTCGCCTTTTGGTCCTAAAAACATGACCCCCGTTTTTGTTTCAGAAAACGTTTTTCTTCACGGAAAACCCTTTAAAATGAAAGAGAAACACCTGAAAATCAATGTTTTTCAAGAAGGAAGCTCTGCTTATACCTGCGTAGGTTTTGGCATGGTAGAAGATTTTTATGAAGATTTAAAAGAAGGAAAACCATTCTCAATATGTTACACCATTGAAATCAACGAATGGCAAGGCAATAAGAGCTTTCAGTTGATGTTGAAGGATATAAAGTTTTAACAAATGATATTAAGAACAGAAAATCTTATCAAAAAATACGGACAACGCTTGGTGAATAACCAAGTGAGTTATCAGGTTGCCCAAGGCGAAATTGTGGGACTTTTGGGACCTAATGGTGCTGGTAAAACTACGTCTTTTTACATGGCTACGGGCTTGGTGAAACCCAATTCGGGCAAGGTATATTTGGATGATTTGGACGTTACAAACTTGCCCATGTACAAGCGTGCAAGGCTTGGAATTGGTTATTTGGCTCAGGAGGCATCGGTTTTTAGGTCTTTATCCGTGGAGGAAAATATTTTGGCAGTTTTGGAAATGACCAAACTCTCCAAAAAAGAACAAAAGGAGAAAACCGAACAGCTTTTAGAGGAATTTTCGCTTACCCACGTGCGGAAGAATTTGGGGCAAGTTCTGTCGGGAGGAGAACGTCGTAGAACGGAGATTGCCCGAGCCTTGGCAGTTGACCCCAAGTTTATTTTATTGGATGAACCTTTTGCGGGTGTGGACCCAATTGCGGTAGAGGAAATCCAAGGAATTGTGGCAAAATTGAAGCTCAAAAACATTGGCGTATTGATAACCGATCACAACGTTGACGAAACCCTTTCCATCACCGACCGTGCTTATTTGCTTTACGAAGGCAAAATCCTAAAATACGGAACACCCCAAGAACTCGCTGATGATGAGGAAGTTAGACGTTTGTATTTGGGAAGGCATTTTGAGTTGAAGCGGAAGATATAATTACACAAAAACATGAGATATAAATTTTCAGAAGAAACAAAAGAGAAAGGGATTAGGAAACATCAAATTTCGATGGGTATAAACTATGGTTTAGGAATAATGCTGTTCATTTATTTAATTTTTAGAGATTATAATAATTCACCTTTAATCCTAAAACTACTCCTTATGTGTGGCATAATTGCAACCATTTTTGCTTATAGATACTTTTTGAATCAAACCAAAAGAGTTGTTTCCAGTGAATATGAAGTGGTGAACGACAATTTAGTAATATATGAACAGGGACAAGTTAAAAAAACTATTCAATTCAGAAACATTAATAAACTTGAAAAAGCCTCATTAGGATACAAAATATACTCATATCAAACACAGCCATCTTGGATTTTTTATGGAATTGAGAATGAGAATGAGCTGATAAGTATTATACAAAACAGACTTGATAATTTAAACTAAAAACTTCATGAAATGCTTATTTTATTAGATTTGAATGTTTTTTCCCACTAAATTTGTTTCAAAATCAAACCATAAAATTATGCCAGTTACCAGAGAAAAAATCGAAAAGAAAATCAAGGTAGATGCCAATATTGCTCCTGTGCTTGATTATATGCTTAAAAAAGCCAATATCAATTTGAGTGACATCAATGAGTCATTTATAAAAGTATGGATTAATCAAAATCTTGACCTTTTGAATGATTCTGAGAAAAAGCAATTCAAATTGATTTAACATGGGAGAGGCAATCCAGAACAACGTCTTTATTGATACCAACGTATTGATAAATGACTTCTTCTATCGTGTGAAAGCGAAAGAATATGGCAAACCGTCAAATTTGGCTATCCAGTTCTTAAAATCAAAACCCAAAGTGCGTCTGTACATTGCCAGTTTTTCTGTGATTCAACTTATTTCAACCTTAGACAAAGCCAAAACTCCCAAATTAGAAATAGCAAATGAGATACAAAGAATTTTGTCACGCTATAAACTGATTGACCTTACTGCAAAAGATTTTGAAAAAGCACTAAAAGTTGATTATAAAGATACAGAAGATGCAGTTCAATATGCTCTTTGCAGAAAAGCTCGTTGTTTGTACATCGTAACGGAAAATGTAAAAGATTTTAAACTGTTTGATTTGGTTACAACGGTAAAACCAAAAGCTATTCGGAAGATTTTACTTTAATGAACTTAATAATCACATAGCAATTTTCACCCCCGCATCACCTCATGCAACACCGCCAGCGACTTCACTTCTGCCAACGTATCCACGTGCAAACGATAGAACAGAATAATAAAATCTAATAATTGATTTCTGGAAAAACGGTCAATCTTTGGGGCTTTGTCATATTGATTATTCAAAAGCATATCCAATTGATTTTCAAGCTCTTGGGTGGGTTTTTGGAGATTATGAATACTTAATTCATGGGAAATTTCGTGGGCATTTTCGGGCGAAAACCCTAAGTATGTGCCTAATTGGAGAAGGAATTGTAAATGGAAATTTTCAAAATTTTCTGTTGTACCGTCCAACCATAAAATTGAGTTATTCAGAAACTGAAATAAGTTTGAATTATTGGATTCTTCGTGGAGACATTTTCCTAAAATTTCCGTAATAAAAAGCGAGATTGAAGACTTGTAAATATCATAAGGGAGGGTCTGAAAAGGATGATTACATTTCATTTCAGAAATCCGATGAATGTCCTTCCCGTCTCTATGATAAATCACTAAATCCAATAATGTAAGTGGTTGAAATAGAGCAATTTTGTTCTTAGATTTAGCACTTCTCACACCATTCTCAATATAAGTTTGCATCCCAAATTCTTCGGTATAGATTTTCACTATTACCGAAGTTTCACGGTAACGGATATAATTAATAACTATGCCTTTAGTCTTGAATAACATTTTATGGGTATGGTTGGCACCGCAACGGCGGACCG
>JANPIG010000787.1:0-2967 GCA_031424875.1 Cytophagales bacterium | reverse complement strand
AATTGATTGTTTTTCAATAAAAACCCAAAAGAAAAAAGCCGCTCCAATAAACGGAATAGGCGTTGAAAAGGTTTGAAGAATCATCAATCCATTGTAAGCATTTGGATAATCATACAGATGTTTCTGAAAATCAGCCACTTGTACCAATGGTGTATCCGTCACATAGGCAAAAAGAAAAAAACCAATTCCACCACCGACTGCCAAAAATACGAGGGTCAGTCCAATGAGAATCATAAATTTGGATAGAAACGGCAGGTCAGATTGTAACCTATTTTTGTCGATTTGTGTCATAATGGTTGTAAATTTACGGAAAAATAGGGGTTAGTTGTTAGGGCTTAGGGCTTAGTTTTTTATTGATACCCTCTATCCCCTAACTCCAAATCCTTAAAACCTACAAAGAAATGGTTAAAATAAAGAATATAGAGTTAGGAGATTTCCCTTTGTTATTAGCTCCGATGGAGGATGTTTCTGACCCTCCTTTCCGTGCGGTCTGCAAAGCAAATGGGGCGGATTTGATGTACACGGAATTTATTTCTTCCGAAGGCTTAATTCGTGATGCAGCAAAGTCGGTTCAGAAATTAGATATTTTTGAATACGAACGCCCCATCGGCATTCAGTTATTTGGTTCGGATATTGAAACCATGCGAGCTTGTGGCAAGATTGCTTCTGATGCTGGTCCAGATTTGGTTGATATAAACTATGGTTGCCCTGTGAAGCAAGTGGCTTGTCGTGGGGCGGGAGCGGCTCTTTTGCAAGATATACCTAAAATGGTTTTGATGACCAAAGCCGTAGTGGAATCTACACATTTGCCCGTTACCGTAAAAACTCGTTTAGGTTGGGACGATACCACCAAAAACATTGAAGAAGTAGCAGAACGTTTGCAAGACATTGGTATTGAAGCACTTACCGTTCACGGACGTACACGGGCTCAGTTATACAAAGGTGATGCCGACTGGACTTTAATTGCAAAAGTGAGAGAAAATCCGAGAATCAGAATTCCTATTTTTGGCAATGGTGATATTGATTCGCCCGAAAAGGCTTTGGAATATCGCAATCGCTTTGGTGTGGATGGCATCATGATTGGACGTGCTGCCATAGGTTATCCATGGATTTTTAACGAAATAAAACACTTCTTGAAAACAGGCGAAAAACTAACGCCACCCACCATTGAAGACCGTATTGATGTTTGCAGAAAGCATTTAGATTTCAGTATTCGTTGGAAAGGAAATCATGTGGGAATTGTGGAAATGCGTCGTCATTATGCTAATTATTTTAAAGGAATTCCACATTTCAAAGAGTTCAGAATGAAGTTAGTAACGTCTTTAAATTATCAAGAAATTATTGAGATTTTGGAGGAGGTTGCGGTTTTTTACGCACAGGAAGAATTGCTTATGACAATGGACAGTTATTAGTCGGGCGGCGAATCATTAACAGTTAGCGTGTTATGGGTGGCACGGCTTCGAGCCGTGCCACCCATTTTTATGTTCAAGAACGATACATCTTAACAGTTTTTAACAAGCATAAACCCTTGAAAATAAGCAATTTAAATATTTTCAAAATTCTTAGGCAATACTGATTCTTTATTCAACGTAATACCCATTAAGAACGAAAATTAAACAAAAAGATATTATGAATAGATCAGAATTTTTGAAAAAAGTATTTGGCAGTTTGGTTGGGATGACGGCAATAATTACAATCATCAATGCTTGCTAATCTTCAAGTATAGAACCCGCCATTGACCCTGCTACAGGCATTGCAAATGGCTCAACCAATGGTAGTTCCGCTTCCGACTGTAAGGTTACACCTTCTGAAACAGCCGGACCTTTTCCAACCAAAGTCCCTACTAATTTTGTCTTGAAAGATATTCGTTCAGACCGCACAGGCGTACAAATGATTATGAATATCGCCATCAAAAATGGCAATAACAGTTGTAATGCTTTGGCAGGGGCTTTGGTTGATGTGTGGCATTGTGATAAAGATGGAAATTATTCAGAATATGGCAACGTGAGTAACGTACATTTTCTGAGAGGCAGACAAACTACTGATGCCTCTGGCAATGTAGGTTTCACCACGATTTTCCCAGGCTGGTATTCGGGTAGAGCCCCACATATTCACGTACACGTATTTAGTGCTACAGGAAAATCTTTGTTGATTACCCAAATTGCCTTCCCAAAAACCATTTGCGATGTAGTTTATGGAACGGCTACTAACTTCTATACCAGAGGGTTACAAGATACTACCAATGAAAGGGACGGTATTTTCAACGATGGATATACCACTGAATTAGCAACGGTAAGTGGAAATATCAAAGACGGTTATACGCTCACGCACACGATTGTAGTAAGTGCTTAATTATTAGTTATTGGAAACTGGTTATTTGTCTGTATAACAACCAGTTTCCTTAATCCATCATCCATTACCCCCCATACCCCTACTTTTGAATCATCAAGCACAAATATATTTAGCTGATCAGCGAGGATGTACGCAAATGGATAATTTTAGGAGTTTTCATACTTTCAATTTTGGAAATTATGTAGCAGAAAGTCGTGAAGCATTTCGTAATTTACAAGCCTTTAATGATGATACGATTAGTGCAGAACATAGTCTAAAAATACAATTATTAGAAAATACTAACGTAATTATAATTCCAATTATTGGCGGATTAGAATATCATAATTCCTTACAAAATAACTTTTTGGAAGCTGGAAACGGCTTATTTTTTTCGGGTTTAGCAAATAGTGAATATGAAATAATTAACCCTTACCCAAATGAGTATATTAATTTTGTACAAATTTGGCTAAAAAACTCTTCTCGAAATTTTACGCCTATTTTAGAAAAATTTAGTTTTGATTTAGACTTACCAAATCAACTCCATTCTATTTTTTCAGTAAATAATCAAGAAGGTTTTATTGGAAGATATGAAGGAAGGAAAAAGGGGGAATTCACGGTAAAAAAGCCAGAAAACGG
>JANPIG010000786.1:0-2003 GCA_031424875.1 Cytophagales bacterium | reverse complement strand
CATTTGTTCCCGTAGATGATTTGTATCCCGTAGGAGCATCAATTTCTACGATGTAATAATTTGGCTCTAAACCTTGGAATAAATACAAGCCACCACCCGCTGTGTTGTTAGTTTGAATAGCGGCACCGTCTGGTATTCCATCATTATTGGCATCTAAGAACAAACGAACTGGCACATTGTCAATTCCTGCCTCTGTGGCTGAATCAAATACACCATTGTTGTTCTTATCTTCCCAAACTAAATTTCCTAATTTCAAACACTTATCAATTACGATATTCACCGTTGCCGTTGAAGTACAGCCGTTTGAGTTCGTAACTTGCAAGGTATAAACTCCTGCATTAGAAGCCGTTGTCGAAACAATGGTTGGGCTTTGAGCTGATACTGAGAAACCTGAACCTGCTGGTCCTGTCCACAAATAACTTCCGCCAAAACCTGCACCGCTACCCGTGAAGCTAACTGGTGCTCCTAAGCAAATAGTGTTTCCGTTATCGACTACTGCTACTGCTGTTGGTAAAGGATTAACGGTGAATGAAACCTTCGCACGATTTGTTCCTGCTGTTTCACAACCCGTTAAGGTATTTTTACATCCTACGAAGTAACTGTATGCCGTTGCTGTAGTTGGAATAAACGATAAGTTTGTTACCGCTACACCCGCTACATCATACCATCTTGCTACTTCATTCACGCCGCATGAGCCACTCAATGTGATACTTTCACCCAAACAGATTGCTGTTTTATCAGACTTCGCATCCGTTGGAGCAGTTGGAATTGGATTAACGATTACCTTCACACTCGCACGATTCGTTCCGATAGTTTCACAATTTGTTGTTGTATTTCTACACCCTACGAAGTAATTATATGTTCCTACTGGCGATGGGGCAAAGTTTAAGGTAGTTAAAGCAACACCTGCTTCGTCATACCATTTAGCTATTTCACCTGCTCCACATGAGGCACTCAACGTAATGAATTCACCTACACAAACTGCACCTTTATCAGATTTAGCATCTTTTGGAGCCGTTGGAATTGGATTAACGACTACCGCTATTTTTGCTCTATTTACTGGCTGAGTTTCGCAACCCGTTGCGTTGGTACATCCTACTGAATAATTGAATGTGCCTGTGGTTGTTCCTATGTAAGTTAATGTTGTGATTGAAACACCTGCTCCATCATACCATTTCACGGTTTGACCCACTCCACAACTTGCACTCAACGTATATGATTCATTTAAACAGATGGCACCTTTATCAGATTTCGCATCCGTTGGAGCTGGTAAGTTCAAATTAATCGTTCCAATTACCGAAGTACGTCCCGCCACTGGGGTTTCGCAACCCGAAGCGGTATTTTTACAAGCTACCGTGTAAGTAGTTGTTACACTAAGGTTTGGCGAGTACGTTCCACCGGCAAATACAAATGCTGGATTTGCTCCTGTGGTGTACCATTGTGCTACTTCACCCGTTCCACAAGTGGCAGTCAAGTTTACTACACCTGGCTCGCATCTTGCCGCACCTTGTACGTTTGCACTCGTTGGAGCAACTGGTACGTAGTTTACAATTACTGTTACGATTGCACGCTTATTCCCTGCGGTCTCGCAACCTGTGAAGGTATTTCTACAACCTACATAATAATTATAAGTACCAATTGGCGATGGGGCAAAGTTCAAACTTGGCAAAGCAACACCTGCGGCATCATACCATTTCGCTTCTTCACCTGCTCCACAACTTGCACTCAACGTAATTTTCTCTCCTAAACAAATTGCTCCTTTATCAGACTTAGCATCTGTTGGAGGGTTTGGAATTGGATTTACGATTACCGTTACTTTCGCTCTCTTAGTAGAAGGCGTTTCACAATCTGTACTTGTTGATTTACAACCAACGAAGTAATTATATGTTCCTATTGGGCTTGGGGCAAAATTCAAGGTAGTTAAAGCTACTCCTGCGGCATCGTACCATTTCGCTAATTGACCCGTTCCACAACTTGCACTCAAAGTGATAAATTCACCGATA
>JANPIG010000785.1:0-3884 GCA_031424875.1 Cytophagales bacterium | reverse complement strand
ATTCTAAGCCACCAATTGGGTTGATATAATGATTAGCGTTCTCTTGTAAACAAATATCTAAAATACGTTCCTGAGCTTTTTTGTTAATATTCTGATAAATATCTGAACTCGAAACTATTTCTGTTTTGATGTCTAAATACTCACAAATTAGCTTTAAATTTTGTTCAATAACGATACTAAATCGATCTTGATCGGTTTCAATTGTCTTTTCAATTATTGGTAAAATTTCTAAGTAAAATGGGGCTTTTTTATAACTTTGTTCGAGTGTTTTCAGGAATTTAGTTTTCCAATTACTATCCCAATTTACATCAATCTGATTAATTAATTTGTTTTGACTGGCTTCTTTTAGAGGAATGGTAAACATACTATCTTTACCATTTACTAAAATTCGATTCCTATTTATCCAACCCCGATTGATAAAATTCACATCATCGTATAGAACAAATTTATCAACCGCTTTAATTAATTGAAAATATCCTATGTACGGAAATATATAGGGTTGCATAATGGCTAATTTCATCTCACTTCAATTTTCTAAGATAATAATCTTCTCCTTTAACAATCAAATCTGTTCTGGTAGTATCTGTTCCTAAACGAATATCTCCTTTTAATGGTTTTATTACACTTTTTGCAAAAAACAAATAATCTGCATTTTTAGGAAGCGGTTGGACACCTTTTTCAAATGGATTTATCGGAATTAAATGTCGAGTTAATTTATTTCCCCACAGGGGATACTCGTAATCATCATTAATTGTTCCAAGGGCTACTGTGGCATTTTGAGGCACAATTTGGTTGAATTTTTGATAAGCGGGCGTAATATCTGGTCTTGCCCAAGTTTGTAAAGCAACTCGTTCAGTATTAAATGCTGATGGACGACCCATTACCGCAATTGGCAAACATCTTTCATTCAAATAAACCGCTAAAATGGCTGAAATTGAGCCAATAAAAACAATAACACCTGCATAAAATTTCAATACTTGGAATTTACCTGCTTGTAACGACCAATTTGGATTAATGAATAATAAGGACAAGAAAGGAACACCATACACAGCTGTGCTGATCATATATCTGCCTTTCCAGGGGTCGTATGCTGCTGTATAAGAAAGCGCCATAAAATGCAGAATGAAGGCAATTCCTAAAATATAATATGCTTTTCCTTGGCGAATAATACCGATTAAAACGAAGAAAATTAAGGGAAGAATCAGAGCAAACCCAAAAACCCCAAATGAGGGATTGGCATTAAAGAACTCAAATCTTTTATGATATGTAAAAGGGATAATTGTAAAATCAGTAGTTTCCTCTAACTTCAAATTCGTTTTTTTTTCCAAACTAATAACTGGCGATTTCATAACATTATTTATCTTTTCGCCTACATTCCAATTTCTGAATCCGTCCAGATTGATCATATCCATAGTATATCTCACAACATTTCTGGATCCTTGCTTAATCAAATTCTTCTTAGTTCCTGCTCTTTCTATTGATTGATGTTTCAAGGCCGTTGGTGGACCAATGGGATGTTGGTAAACTTCAAGGTTTTTTAAATAGCCTGTCGGTAAAGCAAATAGACAAATGCCAATCAAAAGCCCTCCCAAAATGTGTTTGAATCGAGCAAATATTAGCCAAAAAACAGAAGGGTTTTCGGTAATTTTATCAATTTGCTTCTGAGGATTAAAAGTGGGCTTGCTTAAATCAATAACTTTTTTCCAATTTTCTTCATAAAAGACAGTGTATAGAATTATAAATAGTAAGGGTGGAAATGAAAATACAAAAGTTATTTTATGCCCCAAAGCTATTCCAAAAGTAATCCCCGCTAAGTACAAATATCTTCTCCACAATTTTTCACGGTACGTAAACAAAAAATATACGAGACAAGTCAAATATGAAGCCAAGACAATATCAGTTTCAGTGGTAACAGACTGCATCAAAACATTCGGTAAAAGCCACATTACTAAAGCACAAAATACGCCTGCTGAAAAATTATTACTTAGATTACGGGCTATGCCAAAAGCTCCAAAACCAACCATTAAATAGGCAGAATGATGAATTGCTTTGAACCAGTTCTCTCCCTTACCTGACATTAAATAATTATAGATTTGTATCGTACAAATGCTCTTAGGATAAGTATCAATATTCCAATTTGTGCCACCAAAATGAGCCATTGAGTGATTTTGGATATAATACAACACACGGTTGAGATGTCCGGTCATACTATCCCATTCGTTAGGAGGAGTATAAATAATTAGTAATAAGTTGGTAATTTCAACAATACCAAAAGTTGTGAAAAGTAAACCAAACACTATTTTTAAGTAAATGGAAAGTCCTCCAAACCAATTCCATACCAACTGAATTCTACTGCCTATTATTTCAAAAAAAGTGAAATTTTCTCTTCTATCTCGGGCAAAAAATTTTGTAAATAATATATAGAAAACAAATGCTGGAATAAAAACACCCCAAGCCCAAAACCTGCGGTCGTTAATTTCATTAACTTCGGAAAGTACAAACCCTGTGAAGATTACACTTCCGCAAAAAACTATGTATGCTGTAATAATTATATCAATCAAAGACTTTCGACACACCCTTGCGGCTACTCGAATAACAAAGCCGATAAAGATTGCAAAAAGTATTGGATAGAAAAAAACCATATAAATATTAACGATTTTGAGTTGAGTTGGAATGATAAAATTGAAAATTTTAAAGGCAACTATTTACGATATTTGCAATCTTTCTCACGTCTTGGTGTGCTAAATCATAATATAAGGGCAATGCCAATGCTCGGGGAGCAAAATCATCTGAAATGGGGCAATTACTCTCGTCAATCACAAACTTTAAATTACTTAATGATGGATAAAAATATCTCCTTGGTACAATGCCATTGGCTTCTAAAGCTGTTCTTACTTCAATCAATTTGTCTTCAGATTCTAAAAATATAGGATAATAAGCATAGTTTGTCTCGACCTGCTGACTTACAAGAGGCTTAATTAATTTATCCCAATTTAAATTACTATCATACAATGCAAATATATATTTTCTTGCTTGGATTATTTCATTGACTCTTGGCAATACGCATAAGCCCATTGCTGCATGAAATTCTGAATTTTTTCCATTAATTCCAAGCGTTATATAATTATCGCCAATATGTCCGAAACTGCGATAGCGATCAATTAAATAAGCGTATTCATCATTATCAGTAAAAATTGCCCCACCTTCTGTCGAGTGAAAAACTTTAGTCGAGTGAAAACTGCATGTGCTAATATCTCCGTAATTAAAAATAGAAGTTCCGTTGACATTTACACCAAAACAGTGAGCAGCATCATAAATCAATTTTAAATTATATTTCTGAGCTACAGTAGCCAATTTATCTACATCACAGGGGTTTCCATAAACGTGAGTTGCTAAAATTGCCTGGGTTTTTTCAGTGATTTGTTCTTCAACTTTAATAGGGTCAATACAAAAATCGGTGCTTAATATATCCGCAAAAACAGGTTTACAATTCTCCCAAATTAATGAGTGAGTTGTAGCACAGTACGAAAAAGGAGTTGTGATTACTTCTTGAGAAATGTTCAGAACTTTTAAAGCAATTTGGATTGCTATTGTGCCATTGCTGACAAATAAGCAATGTTTTACACCCAAATATTCTTTCAATTTTTGTTCTAATTCACGCACAAACTGTCCGTTATTAGTCAATTGATTGCTGTCAAAAATACGTTTTACATAGTGCTGGTATTCTTCAAGCGGAGGTAAGTATGTTTTGGTAACATTTATCATATTAAAACTCAATAGTTGAGGTTTTGCCGATCTGTGTTTAGATTGTTGAATTATTGCGACTTCATTGAAAGGAGGTGTTTCAACAATTCTACATCCCTTTATTCACTAATTCAACAGGC
>JANPIG010000784.1:0-6629 GCA_031424875.1 Cytophagales bacterium | reverse complement strand
GCTGAATATTACGCAATTCTTTTGTTTTCGGTAGTTGGGGCAATTATGATGGTTACTTACGAAAACCTAATCATGCTTTTCGTAGGTTTAGAAATCCTGTCGGTCTCTATGTATGTACTCACAGGTTCAGACAAGCGTAGTTTGCGCTCAAACGAAGCCGCTTTGAAATACTTTTTGATGGGTTCGTTTGCTACGGGAATTTTACTTTTTGGCGTGGCGTTGGTTTATGGTGCAACGGGTTCATTTGATATTCATGGTATTAGTGCTGGCATTTTGGAAGCAAAAACTGGTCAATATGCCCCCTTATTATATTCAGGTTTTTTGATGTTTATGGCAGGTTTGCTGTTTAAAATTTCATCTGTTCCCTTCCATTTCTGGACTCCCGATGTTTACGATGGAGCTCCAAGTTTATTCACAGCCTTCATGTCCACTGTGGTAAAAACAGCAGGCGTTGCGGCGATGTTTAGGTTGTTTTCAGTTTCATTTGGCGATAATGCCGTCTATGGACTATGGGCAAACCCAATGTTTTATTTAACGATTTTGACCTTAGTTATCGGAAATGTTACTGCCGTTTATCAGCAAAGCTTCAAGCGTATGTTGGCGTATTCAAGCATCTCTCATGCAGGATATTTGATGATTACGATGTTGGCAAAACGACCAGAAACTAATTCCTCCATACTATTTTATTCCTTAGCATATTCAATTGCAACTATCACAGCTTTTGCCGTTTTGATAGTTGTTTCAGAAGCGAAATCTAAGGCAGGAAAGCCTGACGAGAGTTTTGATGCTTTGAATGGCTTATCAAAAAATAATCCTTTGTTGGCATTTGCCCTTACAGTTTCAATGTTGTCATTGGCAGGTATTCCTCTAACAGCAGGATTTTTCGGTAAGTTTTTTATTTTTGCGGATGCCTTTTCTCATCCATCACCTTTATTCAAAAATCTTCTGATAGTGGCAGTGTTAATGTCAGCAGTCGGGATTTATTATTATTTCAAACCTATCATTGCGGCTTATATGAGACAGGGAGAGACCGATAAAATTCAGCTTTCTCCAATATTTAAATACACGTTAATCTTTACAACAACTTTAACCATTATTTTGGGTATTTTCCCAGATTTAGTAAAAAAACTATTTTAAAATTCAATAATTGTTAATGGGCAACATTCTGATTATCAGGACTATAAAATCGCAATTCATATTTTACAATTCATAACTAATTACCTTTGTCTAAATCTAATTTATTAAATAAAAAAGACTTAATTGCTTACTTTTTAGTGGCAGGAACAGGTGCGGCCGTACAGTTGATTGCAGGGAGTATATTGCGCAATCAGTTTCATCTTTCATATAGCTCAGCCATTTCGGTAGCATACGTTATCTCATTTTTTGTAGGCTTTGTCTTAACCAAAATGTTTGCATTTGATGCTCGCAATACTAATCAAACTCGGCGAGAAATGTTGAAGTTTATGATGGTAGCATTAGCATCTTGGGGTATTACCGTTTTCTTTTCTGTTACTTCTCTCAAATACGTTGAATCAACTTTGGGTAGTAATATAATGACGATTCCCTTTACTAAAAAACCACTCAATGCTAACGAATTAGGGTGTCAGATCGTAGGCATGGGAGTAAGCTTCGTTTTTAATTATATCCTTCACAAGACTTTTACTTTCAAAAGCACAGGTTTTTATGATAGATTAAAAAAGATAGTTACTTAAAAATTATAATTAATCCAAGAATCTTTATATGATAATTTAAGTTAATTAGCATAACATTTGTAAAATTGTTATTAATAATTAAGTAATTTTAAGGTTGTATTTTGTACTATTTGAATAAATTACAAGGAAATGACAAGATATTTTTTCAATTATTAAAATTTCCTTAATATTTTTTAATAATTGCTTGCAAGAAATTAAAATTGTACTTAGCTTTGCATCGTACAAATTTAATCACCCCACAAAATGAAAAAATTCTTTGCATTCGCATTAGTAGCTGGCATGATGTCATTAGCTGCTTGTTCTGAGAAAAAAACTGAAACTACTTCAACTGATTCAACTGCTACAGTAGATACTACAATGGCTGTTGATACTGCTGCTGTTGTTGATACTGCTGCTTCTATGTCAGCTGATACTACTAAGAAGTAATATCAACTTCATTATAGTTTCTTTCGAAAGAACCCAAGAGAGTCCTGACTAAGTCAGGACTTTTTTTTTGCCTTTATTTTACGGAAGCCTTCGGCCTTTGACCAAAGGCTTCCGTAAAATAAAGGCACACTTCATCATTTCCTTACCTATCTTTGCCTAAATCTATTTTAGCAATTCTATTTAGGCAATCTATTTGAAAATGTTGGACAAAAAAACTCGCAATTATTGGTGGCTTAATGCTAATCCTCGCATCTGGTCTATTGATTCTTTTAGGGTCAATCAGACCCAACATTATACTTCCTATAACGAGTTTGGTAATAAGAGGCGTATTTACAAGTATTTTGAGGCAGTTCAACAAGGCGATTTAGTGATTGGTTATGAATCTACACCCGTCAAGCAAGTGAAGGCAATTTTCGAGATTATTGAGCCCCTGCACCGTGACCCAAAATTAGGCGAAGTAATTTCTTTTAAACTCAAAGAAAAAGCTCCTAATCCGATTGATTGGGCAGAATTGAAATCATTACATTTCTTCAAAGATTCTGAAATTCTAAAGAATAATCAAGGTAGTCTGTTTAGAATTACTGAAGAGGAATTTGAGGCAATTCAAGCCATGATTGATGCCCAAAAAGAAGCCATCCAACATGAAGATATACTGATTCCGTATGAGCGCAAAGATGCTTTGAAGAATTTATTTATGGAAGAAAGTTTGTTTGATGATATTATTGAAACGCTGAAGTACAAGAAGAACATCATCCTGCAAGGTCCTCCTGGGGTAGGAAAAACTTTCATTGCCAAGCGGTTGGCTTATATACAAATAGGTACGCAAGACGATTCCAGAATTAAGATGGTACAGTTTCATCAATCTTATTCTTACGAAGATTTTATCCAAGGTTTACGCCCAGATGATAACGGTGGATTTAAGTTAAAAAATGGCGTTTTTTATGAGTTTTGTCGTCAAGCTCAACGCAATTCGGGCATCGACCATTTCTTTATTATTGATGAAATTAATCGAGGGAATTTGAGCAAAATCTTTGGAGAATTATTGCTTTTGATAGAATCTGACAAACGTGGACGAGCCAATGAAATGCCTCTGACTTATGGAGATAAAGATTCTGAACCTTTCTATGTACCTGATAATCTGCACATTATCGGAACCATGAACACGGCTGACCGTTCATTAGCCATGATAGATTATGCTCTTAGAAGGCGCTTTGCTTTTATTTCTCTTGACCCTTTATTCAATGAAAAACTAATAGAATTCTTAACCTCCAAAGGCATCTCACAAGTATTTTCGGAAGAAATTACGAAAAAAATTAATGCCTTAAATGCTGTGATTTTAAATGATAAAAATTTAGGAAAAGGCTTTCAAATTGGCCATAGTTATTTCTCTAATTTCTCAGAAAATGATGAGGCTGAAAAGTGGTATAAAAGAGTGATAAATTTGGAAATCGCTCCGCTTTTAGCAGAATATTGGTTTGATAGTGAGGAAAAAGTAAAGCGGGAGATTGAGAAATTATTGGATGTTTGAAAATTGAGTTAAATAAAAACTTCCCGAAAGTAAATACCCGCAATGGATATTGTTTCGGGAAGTGCAAATGACTGAAAGTTTTAATATTTTACTTTATATCAAAACTTCCCTCTCCGATCTTAAATCCTTCTGAATATAATTCGATTTTGTAATGTCCTTCACGATACTGAATGGCAGAACCTCTTCCGTAGATGATTTCTACGCCTTGTCCTGTATTTTGAAATTGTACATCGGTTTTGGCGGTATAGGTTGATTCCTTACCAAACATATCAAAATTTCCTGAACCAACGCCCGAATCGTACAAAACGGCCCCGTCTGGGTCTAATACTCGCATATAGATGGTCTTTACGTCTTGCTTAGCAATTGGGTTGGGTTGTAATTGAAAAATCACTTTAATTTTATCTACTTTCGAAGCTCGATATACACCACCATCACGTTCTTTGCCTTTATCTGAAAGTGCTAAAGCTTGTACAAACTGTGCCTGTAAAGCAGATGCACGAGTAACCTTAGCAGTCAATTCACGGTTGCGTCGGTAGGCATCATCTACTGAATCTGCTAATTGTTGCTTGGCAGTTTTCAAGCCCATATTTTCATTGGTAAGGGTACCGTTCTGAGAAAATAGGTCTTTATTCTTAGCCACTAATTCTACGTTCTCTTTTTTCAATTGAACTAATTCAGCATCTTTGGCGGCTAACAATGTTACAAAATCTGCGATTTTTACATCGTATTGTTTTTTGGAAAAAGAATTTACCTTTTTCAACTGAACTTTGTCTGCTTCTAATTGCTTTTTTGCAGCTTCCAAAGACTCTACATTGCCTCCTAATACCTTAATTTGGGCAATCTTGGCATCTAATTGAGAGCCAATAGAATCTAATCGAACTCTTGCCGAAGCTAGTTCTTCTACTTTCTGATTAATTACTTCATCTTGGGCTTTTACTTTACTTTTAGAATCGAATAATAAATACCCTAAAATTCCTGAAGTAATTGCCAATACTGCTACTAATACTTTCCAAATGCCATTGCTTTGCGTTGATTCTTCCATAATAATCTTTAAATATTTTGATTAATTGTAAATAATTTGTGGGTCAGTGACGATTTTTAAACTAATTTATATTTTTTGGTGTCTCGAATTTAACAAATCTGAATGGATTATAGAAATTTTAGCCCATTTTTTATGGCAGAGCGTGCATAATCGTATAGCTTTGTGGAGGGTTTTGGCTGTCAGCTATTGGCAGTCTGCAATCAGCAATCGTTAGTTGATAGCTGATAGCCAAGAGCAATTAAAATAAATATAATATGCCTCAATACGACTTCTTAGTGATTGGTTCTGGAATTGCAGGACTTTCATATACCGCCAAAATTGCTTCTCATTTTGAGGAGCAGGGCAAAGACATCAAAATTGCCATTATTACTAAAACAGTTGCCGAGGAAAGCAACACCAAATACGCACAAGGCGGCATTGCTACGGTTTGGAAAGAGGATGACTCTTTTGAAAAACATATTGAAGATACAATGGTGGCGGGTGATTTTATGTCGGACAGAAAGGCGGTAGAAATCGTGGTGCGTGAAGCTCCAGAACGACTGAAAGAGTTGATTGAATACGGAACAAAATTCGATAAGAAAGCCGACGGAACATATGATTTGGTGAAAGAAGGTGGGCATTCTGACCAACGCATTTTGCATCATAAAGATTCTACAGGAAATGAAATTGAAAGGGCCTTATTAGAAACCGTAAAATCTCATAAATCCGTAGATTTCTTCACCCACTATTTTGCGGTGGATTTGATTACACAGCATCATTTGGGTGAAAAAGTTACTAAAGATACTCCTCATAAAAAGTGCTTTGGGGCCTATGTTTTCAATACCTTAACGGGCGAAACTGACACCTTTTTAGCCAAAACAACATTGCTTGCTACGGGGGGCATTGGCCAGGTATATCAAAGTACCACTAACCCTATTATTGCCACTGGTGACGGTATAGCAATGGCATATCGGGCAAAGGCTTTTGTAGAAGGCATGGAGTTTATTCAATTTCACCCAACATCTTTATATCAGCCTGGCAAAAAGCCTTCATTCTTGATTTCTGAGGCGGTTCGTGGTCATGGCGGCATCTTGAAAAATATTGATGAAACAACCTTTATGGAGCGTTATGACCCACGTTTGTCGCTCGCTCCACGTGATATTGTAGCTCGTGCTATTGACTCTGAAATGAAGAAAAATGGCGTTGACCACGTCTATTTGGACACCCGCCATTTAGAATCTGAAGACTTCAAACATCACTTCCCAATGATTTATAATTATTGTAAGGATAATCTTGGTTTGGACATCACGGGTAAAGACATGATTCCCGTTGTACCTGCTCAACATTACCTATGTGGAGGCATCAAAGTAAACGAATTTTCGCAGACCAATATTGAGCATCTTTTTGCAGCAGGTGAATGTTCGGCAACGGGTTTACATGGCGCTAACCGACTGGCATCCAACTCTTTATTAGAAGCAATCGTCTATGCACATCGTGCTTTTTTAAAATCTATTGAGACCTATGAACAGAACGTAGTACCAAGCAATATCCCTGATTGGAATGATGATGGAACAACCCATCCTGAAGAATTAATCTTGGTAACGGAAATGGCTCGTGAGTTGGAGTCAATTATGAGTAATTATGTAGGAATTGTGCGCACAGACCGACGTTTGAAGCGGGCGTATGACCGTTTGGAATTGATTTTTATTGAGCATGAAGAACTATATCGTCAATCAAAAATTTCGGTTCAAGTTTGTGAGTTGAGGAATATGATTAATGTGGCGTATTTAGTGATAAAACACGCCATCGCCCAAAAGGAAAACAGGGGATTGCATTATAATTTGGATAATATTCGGTAGCGATTATATACTTCCCGAAAGTTATTTTTACTTTCGGGAAGTTCTTACTAAGATAAATTTCAATTTCCCGAAAGTTATTTTTA
>JANPIG010000783.1:0-3292 GCA_031424875.1 Cytophagales bacterium | reverse complement strand
TTCAACTTTAATATTGCTGCCCCCAAGGGTGGTTTTACCTGTTCTGGTAAGGTATATAGTATGCGTATGGACTGTGTGAATCATGTCATAAAATCATTGGCTTTGGCCAGGGCGGAGGATGGATTTGTGGATCAGTTTTCGTTTGATTTGAAAGGCGACCAGTATGGATTAAAAGGGTCTTCGACTTTAATATACAAGAATTTAAAAGTGAGTTTTTTTAAGACTAAGGATGAAGAAAAGACCCTAAAAAAGCGTAAATTTCTTTCATTTATTGCCAATACTTTTATAGTAAAAGATAGTAACCCTACACGAAAAAAGCCATTAAGAGTCGTTCAGATAAACTACCGAAGGGTGCCAGAAAAGGCATTTTTCCATACCATGTGGAAAGCATTAGTGGAAGGATTAAAGGGGGCGGTGATATGAAGTATAATTCGAAAATTTAAGGAAGTCGTTTTCAAAAAGCGACTTCTATTTTAAAACGGATAACCCACCGCAATATTCAGAATCAAATTTTCACTTCTCCAACCCGAATCTTTTAAATTGAATTTCTTTAACACCCAACGGTCATCTTCGGGTAAATAGGGCTTGCGAACTGGCGTAGCTAAGTCAAAACGTAAAACTAAGACACTGAAATCCAAACGTAAACCAATGCCTGTTCCTATAGCAATTTGTTTGTAAAAATCAGAGCCAAAAATCCCAGCCTCTTCATAGGTTTCGGTATATTTTTGTGTCCAAACATTACCTGCATCAAGGAAAAAAGCTCCATTGATATACTTGTTAAACTTTAGCCGTAGTTCGGTGTTTAATTCCAGTTTAATATCTCCCGCTTGAGTACCTAATAATTGACTATTTATAGTATTGTCAGAAAGAAAACTTCCTGGTCCGATGGAACGTGCAGCAAACGCCCGAATACTGTTATTACCGCCAGAAGTATATTGTTTAATAAGCGGCAAAGTAAAGGAATTTCCATAAGGAAGTCCATAGCCGAGAATCAAACGGTTGGCAAGTTTCATGCTTTTTGTGAGAGAAAACGAATATTTAAACTCAGCATCGAAACGAGCATATTGAGCAATGGAAACTCCAAATATAGTTTGAGCTCCAACTTCCTGTTTCCCAATTTTAGATAATAAACTGGCAAGATTTCCTGCTATTTCCACGCCCCCGGTAAACAGAAAAAGGCTTCTATCATTACGTCGGTTGCTGGGTGTATAGTTCATAGTATAGCTTGAACTCATGATTAACGTATTTTGCAACAATTGTTCAAAAGCCACAACATTACCCGTCCTGCGAGCATTATCAATAAATTCTTCCGATACATTACTCACTTTCACTAAGTTGATAGAGATTGGCGTAAAAGAATGTTCATAAAAATTATTCTGCTTCCAAGCATAACACATCGAGGCTTTGGTAGAAGTTATGTCATATAAACCACTACGATTATTGAGCTCATATTCAAGCCCAATATTTGTTTTGGGTAGGGCTTGATTAGTAATTGGATTTGTTTTAAAAAATGGGATTACAAATCTTGGTATTGTTATGAAAGCACCTAATTTATAAGTTTTGTTACTAACTGCACCTAAAGCGGTACTGATACCACCCACTTGATAGTCAAAGCCAATCCCAGCACTTATTTTCAACAGCTCAGCCCCACCAAATGTATTCTTATTGTTCCAAGAAACACTCAAGTTGGTTCCTGTGAAATTATTGGATTTCGTTGTTGCATTTACCTCAAAAGCTAAAGACTTAGCTTTTAGAGGGGTTAAATAATAAAAAACGTCCAATAAAGCCGAGTCTGACCGAGGAATTAATTGAAAAGTGTTTCTAACAAATTTGAAATTATTATTAAGGTTAATCAGTCGAGATAAGGAAATATCTTGGATACTATTACTATACCTAACCCCAGGCCTAAAACCAATGGCTTGTGAAAAAACTGTTGGGCGAAATGAACCCGTTTTGTCTTGAATTTTTATGCCATTAAATTCCACCTCAGGATGTCTCTTTTGCATACTATCAGCCACAACGATTTCGCCATAATCAGACAAAACATGAACGTCTCGTATAAAGTAAACTTTACGAGCCACTTGCGATGTGGTTGGCTTAATTTCAAAAGATAAATCAACTGTATGATTGTTTTTTGAGGAATCAACTTTGGCAATAATATAGTCGGGTTGAAAATAATAAAAACCTCTTCTTTTCAAGATATTATCAATACGAGCCCTTTCGGCAGATATTAGCTCAAAACGATAAGGAACGCCTTTTTTGATAGTAGAATTCTTTTGAGCATTCCTAAAAACTTTGCCAATTGCCGTAGTATCATTTGGTGAAAAGATTACACTGTCTAAATAATATCGCTGGTGTAAGTTGGCGGTATAAACTGCCGTGGACTTACGATTCTTCTCCACCAATTCGCCCGTGGCTGTTGACCTAAAATAGCCTTCGTTATTAAGCAAAAGTGCTATTTGTTTGACATTGGCATTAGTTACACTTTTGCTGGCTAAAACGGGCGGTTCTCCAAAACGTTTTCTAAAAGAATACTTTAAACCACTTTCCTTTGTTGGCTCGCCCAAAAGATAATAAAGCCATACTCGATACGGAAATCCAAAAATAGTCGTGTTAGGTTTTGGTTTTACAAAATCCGTTAATTCTTCTTCAATATTTTTTACTTCTCCTTTTGGAATAATGGAATCAGGAACCATTTTTACCTTTGCCCCTACATATAGACTTTCACCAGCAGGCAAGTGCTTAGTAACAGAACAACTCCCTAAAAAAAGCAACGAAAAAATAACCATCGTAGCAGTTTGATAGGATTTTGATAAAATATATAGGTTTTTAAAATTCATATTTTTATTTTCTCTTCTTCTGAAATATTTCTACAAACCTGCCATATTCCATTGTTACAGAAAAACCTACGCCTGTTTCAACAATAAATCCTTCTAAAACAGACTGAAATTGATTTTTACTATATGCTTTTTTTAAATACCTGCCATCTGGGGTTAATTTATAGTTAACTGACACATTATCAAATACTTCCGATGGATTTCTGGATACTTTTGAAGTGTTTTCTAACTCAAAATTTCTTCCAACTTTTACTTCAATTCTATTATTAAAAAAAGCTTTTGATAACCCCAAACTGAGATCCGTGCGGGTACTGGATTCTCCATTAAAAAAGCCTTGCGAAGATGCCAAATTAATATCCAAATCAACACCTTTTATCAAATCAGAAGCAAATTTATCTAATTGGTCAGATAAGATTTTACTTACACTTTGCCGTGCAAAAGCCTCTGCATTTGTT
>JANPIG010000782.1:0-1949 GCA_031424875.1 Cytophagales bacterium | reverse complement strand
ACCAATTCAGCATCTGAAAAGACAGCTAAACTTGTAGGATTTTCTTGAAAATAGATTTGGACTTTTTTTAATTTATCTGCGTGCCAAAGGTCGTCTTGGTCGCACATCAGAATAATATCACCTGTACAAAGCGAAATAGCTTTCTCAAAGTTTTTAGTAACTTTTAAAGGCTTTTCGTTTTGAAAGTATTTGATATTCAAGACATTACTAAATTCTTGAATAATATCAAAAGTATTATCCGTAGAGCAATCATCGGTGATGATTACTTCATCGGGAAGCAATGTTTGGTTGGCTAAGCTTTGGAGTTGTTCCCTCAAAAATCTCGCACCGTTGTATGTACAGAGGGCAATGGATAAGGTTTGCAAGTAATTTTAGAGTAAAACCCTTCCAAGCGTTTAAAACGCTTGGAAGGGTTGAGATTCAAAAAAAATAATTTATTAATAGTCTGCTTTGGTAAATCTTTTAAAGATTCATATTTCCCATTGCTACTTTTTTAAAAAAATCTCTTTCTTTTTTTAATTCCTCATTTTCGAGTTTTTCTTTATGCAACTCTTCTAAAATAGATTTATAATTATTCTCATCAAATAAATGCTGTTCATCTTCATCAACAATAGCATTTATATTAAGTCCATATTTTTTTCTCATTAAAGCAAGAGTTAAGAATCCCACTAAATTTCTCTGTTTCTTAATTTGTGTAAACACCATTGCAGATTGACCAATTTCATGCCCAATTTCATCGTTAGTTTTGCCTATATGATTTTTAGCAATGATAACAAGATCATTAATTCTCTCTTTATTAATTACAATTTTCTCCATTGTATCTTCTTAAAAATTAATAATTTAATTTAAAAACCCTCTCAAGCATTAAAGAGGCTTAAGAGGGTTTTAAATAATCTTTCACATTGACCACCCATTAGTCAAAATTATCTTTTGTGGCTCCAGCGGGAATCGAACCCACATCTAACGTTTAGGAAACGTCTATTCTATCCGTTGAACTATGGTGCCTTTTTTAGCCCTCACCTCTAACGTTTAGGAAATGTTCCGTTGTGGAGCAATATTCTATCCGTTGAACTATGGTGCCTATATTTGGTTATTGGTTAATAGTTATCAGTTATAAAATTTTTACAAATTTCCTCAAAATACTACTTAAAATCAAGTTTTGAAAATGAAATAGAAGACAATTTCTCTGCTAACCAATAACTATTAACCAATTACTGATAACTAACCAAAGAATTTGGGTAAATACTCAAATGTTTTTCTCTGACTAACTCCAAAATCGCTGCTCTCAATTCGTCAATATTTTCTTTCTGCTCTGCCGAAATAAAAACCGTTAGCGGTTGTGGCGTGTGCATATAAGATTTTTTCAACAATTCAGTTACCTTCTCAATCCTACTTTGTTGATTGACAGGCTCATCACCCGAACCAATTTCCCAATCTTTAATTTCAATTTCTTCTGCTGAAAATAAATCTATCTTATTAAAAACCAGAATAATAGGTTTGTCGGCCGCTTTGATATCCGTCAAAGTATTATTTACCACTTCAATTTGCTCTTCGTAATTTGGATGAGAAATATCCACTACGTGTAGCAAAATATCGGCTTCTCGAACTTCATCCAAAGTAGATTTAAACGCTTGAATCAACTTCGTAGGCAATTTACGAATAAATCCAACAGTATCCGAAAGCAAAAATGGTACATCGCCAATCGTAACTTTTCTCCCTGTAGAATCTACGGTGGCAAAGAGTTTATTTTCAGCAAAAACATCTGCCTTTGCCAACCTCTGCATTAAAGTAGATTTGCCAACGTTGGTATAACCTACCAAAGAAACACGCACCATACGTTCCCGACTTTTACGTTGCGTATGTGACTGTTTATCAATGAGTTCCAATTTTTCTTTTAAATATACGATACGGTCCTTGGCGATACGACGGTCGGTTTCCAATTCCTTTTC
>JANPIG010000781.1:0-6761 GCA_031424875.1 Cytophagales bacterium | reverse complement strand
CCTTTTTGGGGACGAAAAAGGCTTTGAATATTCGCCTGGCGAGTCAGTGATTGTACCGGAAAATGAGGAGATGAGGATTGATTTTCCCGAAGCAGATTTCAGCAATCCAACGCAGTGCATGGCTTTATCAATTAAAAGTGAAAAGATTAAGGAAACGCTTGATTTATTAAATGAAAAATATACTAAAATAGAGCATCAAGATACTTGGAAAATAGATTTAGATTCCTTTCATTTGAAAAATTCTTTGGAAGTGACCAACACCATTGATAGATTAGTTCACGTGTCGCAGGAGACTCATAAAGCCAAAGATTTATTTGCTAATTCTATGCTTAATGAGCTGTTAATCAGGCTTATGCAAACACAGGCACGTACTTTGATTTTTGACAATTATCAGAAACATGAAACCAAAAACCGCTTTGCTTATGTAATTGGTTACATCAAAGAACACATCACTGATAAACTTAGCATTGAAAAACTTAGTGATTTGGCGTGCATGAGTAAGCCCAATTTCTTCCGACAATTTAAGCGTGAATTTGGATTGACACCCGTAGATTATATCAATCAAGAAAGGATAAAAATTGCCAAAGATTTATTGACAAAAACCAATTTTGACCTCAACGATGTCTGTTTCAAAGCGGGTTTTGCGACAACCAATTATTTCTTTATCATCTTCAAAAAATATGTAGGAACATCGCCTAAAATGTATAAATTATTGAGGTTGGGAGAGGGGAGGTAAATAATAAAATGTCTGACTACTGATTGAACGGATTAAACGGATTTAGGCTGATTTTTTAACGGAAATATAACTTATACAGATTTAATAAGGAATTCGTGTACATCCGACTAATGCGTTCAATCAGTGGTCAAAAGTATTGTCATATTTTCACAGGAACACTTCATATTCCAAATAAATAAAAATAAAATATTCCTCCGAAATTCCGTAATTTTGCACTTCAAACAAAAACCACAAGATGACTTATTCAAAAATCACGGGCATTGGGCATTTCGTGCCTGAAAGGGTAATCACAAATGAATATTTAGAAACGTTGATGGACACCACTGACTCTTGGATTACCGAGCGAACGGGTATCAAAGAACGTCATTATGCCACGTATGGCAAAGATACTAACGCTTCGATGGCTACCGAAGCCGCCAAAATTGCGATTGAAAGAGCGGGTCTAACGCCACAGGATATAGATTTTATCGTTTTTGCTACCATCACGCCCGACTATTATTTTCCTGGTCCAGGCTTCGTGATGCAACGTGAAATGGGCATGAATGGCGTGGGAGTTTTGGATATTCGTGACCAATGTTCAGGCTTTATTTATGCTGTTTCTACGGCAGACCAATTCATCAAGTCGGGAATGTATAAAACGATTTTAGTAGTGGGTTCTGAATTGCAATCTACCTTTTTGAATCATACCAACGAAGGACGTGGCGTAGCGGTTATTTTTGGCGATGGTGCAGGGGCAGTTGTTATGCAAGCTACTGATAATGAAGAACATAGAGTAATTTCAACGCACCTTCACGCTGATGGAACGTATGCCGAAGACTTGTATGTGAAAGACCCTGGCAGTAGCCGTCCGAAGCGTTTTTATGACGATTTGATTGAGGATAATAAAATGGGAGACGTGTTTATGAATGGCAATGCGGTGTTCAAACACGCCATTGTTCGTTTTCCAGAAGTGATAAAAGAGGCGTTGAATACCAATGGTTTCAAGCCCGAAGATATTGATTTATTAGTACCCCATCAAGCCAATTTACGGATTTCAGAATACGTTCGTCAGCAAATGGGTTTGTCCGAAGATAAGGTTTTTAATAATATTCAAAAATACGGAAATACAACTGCCGCTTCCATCCCAATTGCCCTTTGCGAAGCATGGGAATCTGGAAGAGTAAAAGAAGGTGATTTAATCTGTTTAGCGGCTTTTGGTAGTGGCTTCACGTGGGGGTCGGCTCTGATTAGGTGGTAATAATTGGCACACGGATTAAATGTTTGTTTTTAAGTGATAATTTCAAAAAAATCCGTGCCCAATCCGTTCAATCTGCGTGCCATAATCTACCGATATCCCTCCGCCTGCAAATTAAATAATTCGGCATATCGCCCGCCCTTTGCTAATAGTTCTTCATGCGTTCCGATTTCTAACACTTGCCCTTTATCCAACACCAAAATCCTATCTGCCATTCTTACGGTTGAAAAACGGTGCGAAATCAAAATGGCAGTTTTGCCTTTGGTCAATTCGGCAAATCGCTTGAAAACTTCATATTCTGCTCGTGCGTCTAAGGCTGCGGTGGGTTCATCCAAAATAAGTACGTCTGCTTCCCGTAAGTACGCCCGTGCGAGCGCCACTTTTTGCCATTCGCCACCTGATAATTCTACGCCTTTGGCAAATCTTCGTCCGAGCGGTTGGTCGTAAGTCAAGGGTAATTTATCAATTACAGAATCTGCAAGGCTTTGTTGAGCGGCTCTTTGTAACTCCGTTAATTCCTCCCGATGCACAATGTCGCCCACCGCAATATTATCTCCTGCCGTAAATTGAAACCGCTGAAAATCTTGAAAAATGACACCAATATGCTCCCGCAATTCAATGAGATTATAGTCTTTCAAATCGTAGCCGTCTAATAAAATTCGTCCTTCGTCGGGGTCATAAAGTCTGCCTAAGAGCTTTACAAGCGTTGTTTTTCCCGCTCCATTCTCGCCAACCAATGCCAATTTTTCGCCCACTTGAAGCGTAAAATCCAAGTGCCGATTTGCCCATTTATCCGAATTTGGATATTTAAAACCCACATTTTCAAAACGAAATCCTTCTTGAATAATCTTTGGAAATGCCCTTGGATTGACAGGAGAAGCTATTTTTGGAATAATTTTATAAAATTCAAATAAATCATTCAAATATAATGCACCTTGCGAAATGCTGTTGAATCGTCCCAAAATACCTTCCAGCAAAGACCGTAATTGTCGGAAAGAACCTGCCAGAAAAGTTAGGCTTCCTACCGTTACGGCACCATTCACCGTTTGGATAATGATAATTCCGTAAGCCGCAAAATATCCCAACGTTCCCACTGCCAAAAGCAGACTTCCCCAAGCGGCTCTTTCGATGGATAATTTACGATTTTCGTGGTAATAAAGGATGGATAAATTCTTAAAACGCTCAATTAAAAAGTCGGATAAACCAAACAGTTTAACCTCTTTAGCGGTATCATCACTTGCCCCGATGAAGCGATAATAATCCAATTCTCGCCGTTGCGGAGTCCAACCAAATTGGAGCGAATAACTTTTGGCGTTGAAGTGCAATTCACCCAAAAACGAAGGAATCACTGCTACCAACAGCAATAAAATCAACCAAGGATTGAAGGCAATTAAACCGACCAAAAGCAAGCCCATCGTAATGAAATCTTGCCCTTGTGCGAGGGTTTGGGAGAGTAAAATAGTACGTCCAGCGGTTTGTTGTCTGGCACGTTCGAGTTTGTCATAAAATGTGGCATCTTCAAATTGTGCTAAGTCCAAAGAAGCAGCGTGTTTCATTAATTGGATAGAAGTTCTATTGCCAAACAAATCACCTAATAAACTGTCAGTCAAGCTTATACCTCTTGAAAGTAAATCACCAACGATGACTAAAATAAACTCAAAACCAATTAATAAATACAAATGGTTAAAGTCTTTTGGCGTATGATTTACTTGAAAAATGACTTCATCAATGATTAATTTCGCTACGTACAATGCCAAAACGGGCATTCCAGAACGAATCAAACGGAGTAAAGTATTGCTAATTGTGAGCGAAGGCGAAGTCTGATAAACTTCCTTCAAAAAAGCAGGAAGATTTGTCAAAGCCTTGAATCGTTCACGCATATTGGGTTTATTATCAGTAGAATCTTTGGGGGAATTTCGAGCCATGTTGTTGTTTTGGGATATGGAATAATAACGGAGAGGGGATGGATTGGGTTCAATGGATTTTAATGATAGGTTTTGTTTAGAAACAGTAAATAGATATATTTGTAGTGTTAGATTTATCATTCCTTAATGGAATCATGGGAGTAGAATTTATCTTTAATCAGTATTCAATTATTTCATAAAATAAGTAAAATATTTTTTTCATAATTTTAAAAATATAATAAAATGATTGATATAAAATCAGCTGTAAACAAAGCAAAGGGATATTTGGCTGAATTTTTTCCTGAAAAAAAAAGTAGTATTCGTCTAGAAGAAACCGAACTAAATGAGGATGGTGAATTTTGGAATGTTACACTTAGTTTTTTAGAAGACAAAGATAATTTAGATTTAGAAGGTATGCCTGTGAAATCTACATTTGCTACAATGTTTGAAACCCCAATAGCTTCAAATTATAGAGTTTATAAATCCTTAAAAGTTCGTGCAAGTGATGGCGAGGTAATGGGTATGAAAATCTGGAAAGCATAGTATTATGATTGATATTCTCGCTATAAAATTTAGACAAAAAGGTATTTTAATTGATACAAATCTGCTCGTATTATTATTAGTAGGTTCTTATGATGAAAATATGGTTGGTTCAAAAAGAACCACTAATTATGTGGTCGAAGATTATAGATATTTAAAAATTTTTCTTACAAAGTTTGAAAACCATTTTTACACACCAAATATTCTTACAGAAATCACAAATCTTACAGATTCAATCAATTTAGAGCCCAACTTTTCTTTTTTTCAACACATCAAATATATTTTAAGTGCATTTAATGAAGATAGCGTTTCTTCTGATGAAATTATGGAGTAAAAATCATTTTTGAAATTTGGATTAACCGATGCTGTAAATTATAAATTGTCTGATAAATATTTGGTATTAACGGATGATTTGAGATTATATTCATATTTGGCAAATCAAGGATTACCAACTATCAATTTTAACCATATTCGTAATTTTTATCTATTATAATGAATGTGAGAAAATCCAATATTAAACGACAAAAGGCAACGAATCTCGTTGCCTTTTGTCGTTTATCAATCTTAACCTCTTAATCATAATTCAAAACAGGAGCCAACCATTTTTCGGTCAATTCCAAACTCATTCCTTTACGGTTGGCGTAGTCTATCACTTGGTCTTTGGCAATTTTTCCGATGGGGAAATATTTACTGTCTGGGTGTGAAAAATACCAACCACTTACCGAACTGGCAGGGTACATCGCAAAACTTTCAGTTAGTTGAATTCCCAATTTTTCTTCGGCTTGCAATAATTCAAAAAGTGCTTTCTTCTCGGTATGGTCTGGACACGCTGGATAGCCTGGTGCGGGGCGAATTCCTTGATATTTTTCAGAAATTAATTCCTCGGGAGTCGCATTTTCATCCTTAGCATATCCCCAAAATTCCTTGCGGGTACGCTCGTGCATCAATTCCGCAAAGGCTTCTGCTAAACGATCGGCAAGGGCTTTTACCATGATTGAATTATAATCGTCATGGTCTTTTTCGTATTTTTCCACAAGGGTTTCAATGCCAATTCCTGCCGTTACGGCAAATGCTCCTTTATAATCGGTTTCGGTGGTTAAAGGTGCAATGAAATCACTTAGGCAATAATTAGAAACATTGGCTGCCTTTTGCCCTTGCTGACGTAAATGATGAAGTACGGTTTTTGAAATGTCATTTTCAATGTGTAAATCTTGCTTTATTTCATCTACAATATTCAAAACTTTGTAATTGGTATGGGTATGTGAGCCGTGTTTATCACAAGTAACTTCCACTTCTTTTGCTTCAAAATTATGCAAAACGATGTCGTCATTCACTGAATTGGCAGGATAGAAACCTACTACTGCACGAGCCGTAAGTAGCTTATTGTCAATAATTTCCTTCAATAAAACCTGTGCATCGTCAAATAATTTCTTGGCTTCTGCTCCTACTATTTCGTTTTCAAAAATCTTTGGATATTTACCCGATAATTGCCAAGTTGAGAAGAACGGAGTCCAGTCGATGTACTTGGCAATTTCCGCCAAATCATAATCCATGAAATATTTATTTCCTAAAAATTGTGGTTTTTTTGCTTTAAAATTTGACCAATCAATTTTGGCTTTGTTTTCTCTTGCTTTTTCGATGGGAGCGTAATTTTTATCCTTCTGGCGACTCGCATGGTCGATTCTCAATTGAGCATAAGATTCTTTTATTTCTTGGAAAATCTCTTCTTTGGTCTGCTCATTTTGCATCAAACGACCTGCCACGGGTACACTTTTGGACGCATCTAACACGTGAATAACGGGTCCAGAATAATGTGGGTCAATCTTTACCGCCGTGTGAATTCTGGAAGTTGTTGCTCCACCAATCAGCAAGGGAATGGTGAATCCTTGGCGTTCCATTTCTTTGGCAACGCCCACCATTTCGTCCAACGAAGGCGTAATCAAACCCGAAAGCCCAATAATATCAACGTTATGTTCACGAGCAGCGGCTAAGATTTTTTCGGTTTGCACCATTACGCCCAAGTCGATAATTTCGTAGTTATTACAGCCCAAAACCACGCCAACGATGTTTTTACCAATGTCGTGAACGTCTCCTTTTACAGTTGCCAACAAAATTTTACCAGCACTTGAAGAAGTTTCTGCTTCGCCTTCAACTCTATTTTTTTCTTTTTCGGCTTCGATGTATGGTAACAGATAGGCAACGGCTTTTTTCATTACCCTTGCCGATTTTACTACTTGTGGCAAAAACATTTTCCCTTCACCAAATAAATCACCAACTACATTCATGCCATCCATTAATGGACCTTCGATAACATGCAGCGGTTTTTCAAACCCTTGACGGGCTTCTT
>JANPIG010000780.1:0-1313 GCA_031424875.1 Cytophagales bacterium | reverse complement strand
AAAACTTCCATAAAACTAACAATTTAGCCAAATTTCTTGGTAAAAAATCTGCAAAATATATCATTTTTGCCATATTCTTGACAATCATCATTTTAGGCAGTTTTTCCTTCGTAATTTTAGATAATTCTTATCAATATAAGGTGCTTTTCATAGAAATATTGATGAGCTTCTCTTTAATATTAATAACCTATTTCCAAAAATTCACCCTCCCGCATAATCGTTTTAGATGGTTGGGCGATGGGATTTTTTTCTTACCATTATTTATTATTTTACTATGATTTCAGAAACTAAACAATCGCCTTACGCTGCCCTAAAGTATCCGCAATTCGTCGCTTTTATTTTTGCCAATAGTTTTGTAACCATTGCCATTTTGATTCAGGAAGTGGTTTTGGGTTATGCCATTTACAAGATGACTCATGACCCTTTGGCTTTGGGGTTAATTGGTTTGGCAGAGGCATTGCCTTACATTTCATTAGCTCTTTTTGGCGGACATTTAGCCGACCGTCGAAACAAAAAAACCTTGATGCAAGTCAGTCTTTCGTTTATTATTATTGGTTCATTAGTTCTAATTTGGGCTACTTCTTCAATTTCACAACTTGCTCAGCCTCAATTACTTACTGTAGTTTATGGAGTAATTATGCTCATTGGTTTTGCCAGAGGATTTTATAGTCCTGCTTCAGGTTCTTTGAATCCATTTTTAGTTCCAAAAGAAGTATTTGCTAATGCTGCCACTTGGCAAAGTTCCTTTTGGCAAGCAGGGGCAATTTTGGGCCCTGGTTTGGCGGGTTTTCTATACGCATATTTGGGTTTAACTAATACGCTGTGGATTGTGGTGGGGCTATTTGTGGTGGTTATGATTTTGCTTTCTACCATTACTGCTCCTCCTATTCCTACGCAAAATGAGCAAAAAGTTAATGTTTTTGAGTCGTTGAGAGAAGGAATTGCTTATGTTTTCAGAACAAAAGTTATCTTATATTCCATTTCCTTAGACCTTTTTTCGGTCTTGTTTGGAGGTGTAATTGCCTTGTTACCAGTCTATTCTGAAGATATTCTTCATGTTGGGGCAGAAGGATTGGGCATACTACGGGCGGCTCCGTCCATTGGCGCAGTGTTAACGATGTTGGTAATGGTTTACTATCCACCCACCAACAACGCTTGGCGAAATTTATTATTGGCAATTGCAGGATTCGGGATCGCTACTTTAGTTTTTGCGGTATCAACCAATATCTGGCTTTCAGCGGGTGCATTGTTCCTCACTGGGGCGTTTGATAGTGTAAGTGTCATCATTCGTCAGACGGTTATTCGCTTTTTTA
>JANPIG010000779.1:0-6254 GCA_031424875.1 Cytophagales bacterium | reverse complement strand
GCTCGAATCCGCTTTGGTGATGGCAATTAAATCTGCCATTTCCATGATACCTTTTTTGATGCCCTGCAATTCATCACCCGCCCCCGCCAACATCAATAATAGGAAGAAATCAACCATGCCATGTACAAAGGTTTCGGATTGTCCAACGCCCACAGTTTCAATGATAATGACCTCAAAACCTGCGGCTTCACACAATAACATCGTTTCACGAGTCTTGTGGGTAACGCCTCCTAATGATGCCCCCGTAGGCGAAGGACGAATATACGCCAAAGGCTCACGAGAAAGTTCATCCATGCGGGTTTTATCTCCTAAAATACTACCTTTTGTCAATTGCGAACTTGGGTCTATTGCTAAAACGGCAACTCTTTTACCTTGTTGTGTTAAATACTTACCAAAGGCTTCAATAAAAGTGCTTTTCCCAACTCCAGGCACACCCGTAATGCCAATGCGAACGCCCCCCCCTGTATTAGGCAAAATAGATTCCAGAACTGACTGGGCAAGGGCTTTGTCTTCCAGTAAATTGCTCTCTATCAAGGTAATAGCACGGCTAAGAATCATTCGGTTTCCCGAAATAATTCCTTGCTGATAATCTTGTATGGAGAGGCGTTTTTGCATTATTTCCTCAACAAAACCTCCGCCCAAAGCAAATCTTCTGGCGTAGTTATTTTTATATTTTCATAAGATCCTTCTATCAAATTTATCTCAAATCCTGCGTGTTCTGCCACACTGGCATCATCCGTAAAAGTGGCTAATTCGGGGGTTTCAAAGGCTTTTTTTAATAATGTAATCTGAAAAGTTTGGGGAGTTTGAATCAATCTTACGATAGCACGGTCAATGGCTTGTCCGTTTACACGTACCGAATCTTTGGACGGAACACTCACTACGGCAGTTCCTTTTTCTTGGGCTATTCTAAAAGATTCATTGATAATTTCAGTAGAAACGAAAGGTCTTACGCCATCGTGAATCGCTACAAGTCCTTCATTTTCAATAAATGCTAATCCATTTTTGCCAGATTGAAAGCGACTTTTTCCACCCGCAACCAATTGATGTGGAACCGCTTTCATAAACTCTGAATGAATTTTGCATAAGTCTTTCCAAAACTCAAATTGAGATTCGGGTAATATCAAAATCAGTTCAATATCAGCATCTGCTTCTTTGAACCGTTTGAGCGTGTGCATCAAAATGGGTAAGCCGCCAATTTCAATGAATTGCTTTGGCAAATCACTTTTCATGCGGCTACCGCTTCCCCCTGCAACAATGATGGCATATTTTCTTTTTATTCTCAAAGTTGAAAATTAAACAAGAATTAAATTTATGAAACAAAAAAGTCGTAAGAGTCTTATAATAAACCACTTACGACTTCAAATATTTTGCTAAAACATTAAATAATCAACATCACATCGCCATAGCTATAAAATTTGTATTTCTCTTTAATCGCTATTTCATAAGCCTTTTTGATTAATTCATAACCTCCAAAAGCAGAAGTCATCATAATCAAAACTGATTCAGGTAAGTGGAAATTTGTTAAAAGAGCATTAGGAATTCTTACTTCATAAGGAGGAAAAATAAATTTATCCGTCCATCCATCAATCGGTTTCAAATGGGCATCTGCCGATACTGATGACTCCATTGCTCGCATCGTAGTAGTTCCGATGGCACAAATCCTTTTCTTATTATCAATCCCTTCGTTCACAATATCACAGGTAGCTTGCGAAATATTAAAATTTTCAGAATCAGTTTTATGCTTGGTCAAATCTTCAACATCTACCTGCCTGAATGTACCTAAACCCACGTGCAAAGTCAAAGGGGTGAAATGTACGCCTTTCAACTCCAAACGCTTCATAATGATTTTTGAGAAGTGCATTCCTGCCGTTGGTGCGGCAACTGCTCCTACGTGTTCAGCATAAATAGTTTGAAAACGTTCTTCATCAGCCGACTCCACTTTACGTTTAAAACGGATTTCGTCTGGCAAAGGTGTTTCTCCCAATAAATGAATTTGCTTCATCAAAGCCTCGTGGTCACCATCGTATAAGAAACGGATGGTTCTTCCACGTGAAGTGGTATTATCAATTACTTCGGCAACCAAGTCACTATCTCCAAAATACAATTTATTGCCTACACGAATTTTACGAGCAGGGTCCACCAAAACATCCCACAGACGGTGTTCACGGTTTAATTCACGCAATAAAAATACTTCGATTTTTGCCCCAGTTTTTTCCTTTTGGCCAAATAAACGGGCGGGAAAAACTTTCGTATTATTCATAACCATCACATCACCATCCTCAAAATAATCCAAAATGTTTGTAAACATTTTGTGTTCGATAGTCCCCGTTTTACGATTTACCACCATCATCCTCGAATCCCCACGATTTTCGGGTGGATATAAAGCAATTAAATTATTGGGTAAATCAAAACGAAATTCCGATAATTTCATTCTGATAATGTTTGCGGTCTTTTCACTTGGAATCATAATCCTAAATTTTTGTAATGCTTGGGGTGAATAAATTTATAAGGTTTAGCTAAAATCATCAAGGTAAAATACTTGATTTTATACCAAAGCCCAACGCCCTAAGACTAATGACCTTAATACGATTCTTGCAAATATACAATTTTGAGATAGGGCTTGTCAATAGATTTGACGAATAAGTTTTTTTATTTTTCCTTATAGCATCTTATTTGAGTGGAATAAGGTGATTGAAAGGATACAGAGGGATATTTCTAATTATTGCAAATAAAGACAACAAACTCAAAAAAATCCAAATCCCTTTATTCGTCAAATTAAAGACATCTTTTTTAGTCGAACCGTTCAATTGCAGAATTATTTTATAAAAAACAATAGGAATTGCAACAAAGATTAATAAATTATTGTGAAAGGCTTCGGTAAAATTTCCGTGCAAAATTGCGTGAAAAGCCCTTTGTCCTCCACATCCTGGGCAGTATAAGCCAGTAAGAATTTTGAATGGGCAAGTGGGTAGCAAAGTATTTCCAATGGGATTAAAGAAAAAATAAAAGGCGGTAATGAACAATGCCAAAACCGCCAATAGTATTTTATTAAAATTCATTATACCAATTTTGTATATACGTTTGTCTTTGCGATGATATCATGAAGTGCTTGTTTTTTCTCAGTAAAAAATGCCATAAAATAACCAATAAAACAAATAATACCAGAAATGATACGTGATATATTACGAATCAAAGCCTGCTGTGTACTTAAACGAACGCCATTTTCGTCAGCCACAATCAAGTTCATAGCCCTTTTCCCAATTGTTGCCTGACTTGTAGAAGACTCCATAATAGTAAAATAAGCCACTTGAATAACGAAGAAAATTAGCTGAATAGTAAGTCCAGCCCCCATCATATAAGCCATTAATGCAGCTGTTTGTCCTTCGCTCATATTATCATTATCAATGTCGGATGTTGCCAATCCTGCCACACCAATAGCACCTAAGATTGATACTATAATGGTTTGAACAATCCAAATAAGGATAATATCAATTAAAAAAGCAATAAATCTTTTGCCACCATCGGCTAATTGTAATGTTTGCATAGTTTGTTTTTTGGTTTTATGGATAATTAGTTTTTCAGATGCAATAAATGTAAAAATCTTACAAAAACAAAATTAATTCTTGAAAAAATCAAAAACCATTCTCTATTTGAGCCGTTATACTTAAATTGTATTGATGGCACAATACTTTTATAAAATCTCATATTTTATATTTCATATCTCAATTTTAGAAATTACAATGTCAAAAATATCAATCTTTTGGTTTCGCCGAGACTTACGTTTATACGATAATGCTGCTCTATATCATGCTTTAAAATCTGAGAATCCCATTTTACCGATATTCATTTTCGATAAAAAAATATTGGATAAATTAGAAGATAAAAAGGATCGGAGAGTAGAATTTATTCATAATGTTATTGAAGAAATTCAAACAGAATTGAAGCAGTTTGGTTCAACTATTTTGGTAAAATACGGAACTCCAGAAGAAATCTTTCCTGCTTTGTTGAATGAATACGACGTTTCTGCTATTTATACTAATCATGATTATGAGCCTTATGCTAACGAACGAGATGAGGCGGTACGTGAATACGTTAATAGTGAAGGTATAGATTTTTATACTTATAAAGATCAAGTAATTTTTGAAAAAAATGAAGTACTCTCAGGTGCAGGAACTCCTTATACAGTTTTTACGCCATATAGTAGAAAATGGAAAGAAAAAGTTAATGAATTTTATGTCAAATCATATCCTACTGAAGAATATTTTGAGAATTTTTTAAAGATTGATACAATCAAAATTCCTAGCTTAAAAGAAATGGGTTTTGAAGCAGTAGAACAGCCTTTTCCAAGCAAAGAAATTCGGGAGAGTATTGTTAAAAATTATGCTGAACAAAGGGATTTCCCCTCCATTGAAGGGACTTCAAGAATGTCTGTTCATCTTCGTTTTGGTACGGTTAGTATTCGTGAGTTAGCTCGCAAAGCACAAAAACTTTCAGAAACATGGCTAAATGAGCTGATTTGGCGAGATTTCTACTTTAGTGTTCTTCATCATTTCCCTCATGTGGGGCATGGTCATGCTTTTAGGAGAGAATATGAAAGAATACAATGGCGTAATAATGAAGAGGAATTTCAGAAATGGTGTGAAGGTAAAACGGGCTATCCCATTGTAGATGCTGGAATGCGACAAATGAACGAGACAGGATTTATGCACAACCGAGTCAGAATGATTACTGCCAGTTTTATGATAAAACACCTGTTGATTGATTGGCGTTGGGGTGAAGCCTATTTTGCTAAAAAACTCTTAGATTATGACCTTTCAGCTAATAATGGAGGTTGGCAATGGGCAGCAGGAAGTGGGTGTGATGCGGCACCTTATTTCAGGGTTTTTAATCCAACTTTACAGACTCAGAAGTTTGATAAAAATTTAGATTATATCAAAAAATGGGTACCTGAGTTAAATAGTTTCGATTATCCAGAACCCATCGTAAATCATGAATTTGCGAGGAAAAGGGTTTTAGAGGCTTATCAAAAAGCGTTGAAAGGAGGAATGGAATAAGGGGGAAAAGGAGACAGGAAAAACGGGAATTATTGAAAAGGAGGAAGGGAGACAAGATTTAGCTAAGATTCCTAATCCTGTTTCCCTTCCTCCATTACTCCTGTCTCCTATAAAGAAAGCGTTGAAAGCACGTTATTCATATTTCTAACCGCTTCGGCAGATTTGCTGAATGTTGCTTGCTCTTCCTCATTTAATTTATAATCAATGATTTTTTCCCAACCACTTCTACCTAAAACCACAGGAACACCCATACAGATATCAGATTGACCGTATTCACCTTCTAAATATACCGAACAAGGAATTACTCTTTTTTCATCACGAATGATTGACTCAACTACTGCCATTGTTGCTGCACCTGGCGCATACCAAGCAGAAGTACCTAATAATCCTGTTAAAGTTGCACCGCCTACCATGGTATCAGCTGCTACCTTTTTCAAGGTTTCAGTGTCTAAATAATTTGCTACTGGCGTACCGTTCCAAGTGGCCAAACGAGTCAAAGGAATCATGGTCGTATCACCGTGGCCACCCACAACAGTTGCGTGCAAATCGTTTGGAGAAACGTTCATGGCCAAAGACAAATAACACTTGAAACGAGCTGAATCTAAGGCGCCACCCATTCCAATAATACGATTTTTAGGTAATCCAGAGGCTTTTAATGCCAAATAGGTCATCGTGTCCATCGGGTTAGAGACAATCACGAAGATAGCATCAGGTGAAAATTTCAAAATATTTTCAACCACACTCTTTACAATTCCAGCATTTACGCCAATAAGCTCTTCACGAGTCATACCAGGCTTACGTGGAAGTCCAGAAGTAATAACTACAACGTCTGAATTAGCAGTTTTTGAGTAATCACTGGTAACACCAGTGAAGGTAGTATCCCAACCCAAAATAGCCGCAGTTTGGAACATATCCAAGGCTTTTCCTTCAGCAACACCTTCTTTAATATCCAAGATTACTACTTCGTCAGCTAATTCTTTTCTAACGATATTATCGGCAGTAGTAGCACCCACTGCCCCTGCACCTACAACAGTTATTTTTGACATAATTATTTTTGAATTTATTTTTTTAGAAATACGTTTAAAATTTGATGCAAATTACGGCATTTGTATATTTATCCTCTTCATAATTCATTAAATTCTGAAAATTTGACTAAGAAAAAATGAAATAATTTTATTTTTTAACAGTTATTTCAAG
>JANPIG010000778.1:0-1128 GCA_031424875.1 Cytophagales bacterium | reverse complement strand
CACAGTACAATTTAATGGCACTACTTCTTCCGACCCCGAAGGTGGACAATTAAGCTATTCATGGAATTTTGGAGATGGTTCTCCTCTATCTACCAGTGACAGTCCAAGTCACGTTTTTGAAGCGCCAAATAGTAGCCCTATCAAGTATAATATTGTGCTTACAGTTACGGATAATAATGGTTTACAAAAATCAGTTACATTAGTTGTTTCCGTTAATAATACGCCCCCCGTAATTAATTCTACGAGTGTGAGTAATATGAATACTTTTCCCAATACAGGAGTTTTGTCAGTTAGTTTGACGGCCAATGTGGCTGATAATGAAACAAACAATGCTCAATTGATTTATAAATGGGAAACTGCCTTGTATCATGATACGCATAGTCACCCAAATCCTATTAGTTTTCAAAGAGTGAGTAGCGTCAATTTAGAGCCAGTTCCTTGTAATGATGAAGTTTATTTTTATCGAGTAAAACTTACCGTAACTGACCCACAAGGTCTTTTTACCACTTATACCAAAGATATTGCTCCAAATTGTGGAGTTATTGATACCCAACCTCCTACTCCTCCCAGTAATTTAGAGCCTGTTGATAAAACAAAAACAAATATCATATTATCATGGAATGCTGCGACGGATAATGTGGGGGTTGTTTTATACGAAATTTTTCAGAATGGAAATAAATTAGATGAATCATTAAACACGACTTATACAGTTAGGGGATTAACTCCCAAAACCCAATATACTTACACAGTTACTGCCAAAGATGCAGCAGGAAATATTTCTAATCCGAGTGTGGCGACGATTGTAACGACGCTACCTGTAACACAAGACCTCATCATTTATGGTGATGCTTTAGATACTGATTGGAGTATTTCAACCCGCAATATTGACTCTTTATACCTATTCAATACCACCCAACCTTTTATCAATACCACATCCATTAAAGTAACAAATCCATCTTTCAATGAACAATTAGATTTGAAATATAATCCTGCTCCGCTTGATACTAATGGCTATGCAAATGGACTTGATTTTTGGGTTTATAATACCGCAAATACACCCTATCCGCTTCAAATTCAAACATTTGCTAATAATACGGGCGGTGGAGGAAGTGGCAGTATTAATGTAAC
>JANPIG010000777.1:0-12546 GCA_031424875.1 Cytophagales bacterium | reverse complement strand
CTGGTTGGTAATGCCATCGCCACCGTCCCAATTCCAGCGATTTCCACCAAAACCAAAATCGCCATTGTCATTATTATTGAAAGAATTATTTCCTTTAAATTCACCATAATCGCTCCAATTCACGCCCGTTTCATTGATATTATTTCCATAACCCAAAATCGAAAATTGCTCTTTTTTATTGAAACGGTTATAATTCCCTCGGGCAGCCATGCGTGAGTCCGTACCCACAGCTCCCGTAATTTTGCCAAAAGCTCCTTTTTTGTATTCTTCTTTCAATTCCAAATTGATGGCTTTTTCCTTCTTGCCATCATCAATTCCAGTCAATTTAGACTGTTCAGATTTATCGTTAAAAACCTGTACTTTCGAGATGGTTTCTGCTCCCAAGTTCTTGGTTGCGGCTTTTGGGTCGTCGCCAAAGAATGTTTTGCCGTCCACCAATACCTTTTTAATATCCTTGCCTTGGGCTTTGATATTGCCTTGCGCATCAATTTCCATGCCTGGCAAACGCCTCAATAAATCCTCAACCGAAGACCCAGGCGGCACTTTGAACGAACGAGCATCATATTCAATGGTATCGCCCTTGATGGTCAGCGGAGCCCTTGCTGTCCTCACCACTACTTCCAACAATTCTTTGGAAATAGGTTTGATTTTCAAAGCTCCCAAATCTTCAATTTCAGAAGAAGAAGGTTCTAAAATTTGCTGAAAAGGAATGAAACCTACATAGGAAACTTTGAGGATATAATTGCCATTTTTGACATTTCGGAACTCGAAAACACCTTTGTCATTGGCACGTGAAAAATTGACCAATGCCGAGTCTTTGGGAGTCAAAAGCATGACCGTTGCCCCGTTCATCACGGTAGCGGAGGTGTCTTGAATTACGCCCTTAATCGTAATTTTTGCTGGATTTTGGGCATACATAGAGGCACAAAAAAGAAAGAAAAACAGAAACTGAGTAGCTTTACGCATGGTAGTAGAGTGGATTTTAATAGATTTTATTTGAGTTTAACGTTTTTACTACATTTTTAACCACATAGGGATGATAGGGAGGTTAGAAAATAAGTTTTTTAGAAAATATCCTAATGAACTTACCCTATCTATCATTTCTATGTGATTGCAAAAAGACTATTGCATAGTAAGTATAGGGATGTCAGGTGTGATAAAAAATATCCTAAAACCCTATCCTATCTATCATTTCTATGGGTTTAAAAATCGTTGCAAGAATTTGTTATGGGGATTTGTCAGTGGTGTGGTAGATTGAAGGTAGTTTTCCATATCCATAGTTTTTTTGTTTTAATAGAGATTCGCAAATATAACTATTTAATTAGTTTATTGTTTTTTATTAACATAAATTAACAATTTCATAAAAGACGCATAAGTCTATTGAATGTTGCATTTTAGTTAAAAAAACTTTCAGTTAGCTTAGAAAAAAAGCGATTAACAAATTATAGGATTTTTTTTTGCCAAAATATTATTAGATAAATTACTTGCAATTACAAACCGAATGGTATATTTTTATATTATGTTTACAAAATCTGATATTACTCGTCAATCAATTATTGAAAAATCTGCTCCCATTTTCAATACGAAAGGCTATAGTGCAACTTCTATGAATGATATTCTGAAAGCAACGGGTTTAACAAAAGGTGGAGTTTATGGAAACTTTGAGAGCAAAGACGAAATTGCTATTGAAGCCTTTGAGTATTCTATCGGAAAACTCAAAGATGCCTTGAATTTTAAAATAAAAAAGGAGAACACCGCCAAAGGAAAATTAATAGCCATTCTTCAATTTTATCGAAATTATAGTGTTGAATCTATTGTAGAAGGGGGCTGTGCATTGCTCAATACCGCTATTGAGGCAGATGATAATTTGCCATTTCTGAAAGTAAAGGCTCAGAAAGCACTGCAAGATTTGTTAGATTCGTTAGCCTATATATTTCAGAAAGGAATTTCAAATGAAGAGTTCAAATCAGATTTAGACCCTAAGAAAGAAGCTATTTTTATGTTCAGTATTATTCAAGGTGGATTGATGATGAGCAAGTTGGCTGACAACCCCAAAATATTAAACGACCTCCTCGAAAACCTCAAAAATAATATTGACTCAAAATATATAAAATAATTTTTTTTCAAATAATACCGATTGGTTTATTTTAATTATTTTCAAAATAGCGACATTCTAATAGATCCAATTGATAATTCTTGATTATATAAAAAAAATGCACATGAAACACGTTTTGATAATACATGAGGTGGAAGAATATTTTGCATGGAAAAAGGTATTTGACAATGCTTCTACCATAAGAAAAGAAGCAGGTGAAATCTCCTTTCAGTTACTGAAATATGACCACGAGCCTAACAAGGTTGTGCATTTTTCTAAATGGACATCCATTGAAGCCGCCAAGCAATTTTTTGCATCGCCTAAGTTGGTTAAAATCAGAGAAGAAGCTGGCGTAAAAGCTCCTAAATTTATTTATTTGGAAGAAATTGAATCGGGTATTCTTTAAAAATAATTAATCATAAAAACTATGAAAAGAGTAAGCTCAATTGATTTTCTAAGAGGTTTGGTAATGATAATAATGGCATTAGACCATGTCCGTGATCTTGTTCATATCACTGCTACTGCGCAAAACCCCTTAGACTTTGCCACTACTACCCCAAGCCTTTTTATGACACGCTGGATAACACATTTGTGTGCGCCTACCTTTGTTTTTTTGTCTGGTACATCGGCTTATTTATCTTTTAAAAATCAAAATAATTTAGAAGAAAACCGTCGCTTCTTACTGACTCGTGGCATTTGGCTTATATTTTTGAATTTCACAGTCGTCAATTTTGGGATTTTTTTTGATGTGAAATTCAGCGTACTCTTTTCCCAAGTAATTGCGGCTATTGGTTTTGGACAAATAATCTTAGCAATGATGCTGAAAATTCAACCTCGAACTGTAGGGCTAATCGGACTCGCTATCATATTTGGTCATAATTTATTTCAAAATGTCTCTTTTGAACAATCAAGCACATTAAATGTAATTTGGTCAGTTCTGATGAAGGTTAATTTTTATCAAATCACACCTAATTTCGCCTATTTGACGGCTTATCCATATATTCCTTGGACGGGCATTATGTTGGCAGGCTTTGGTTTTGGAACGTTTTTTAACTTGCCAGAGGATAAAAGACAACAATTATTTCTAAAAATTGGGCTTGGTGCTTTAGCGTTATTTATCGTTTTGAGAGCCTTTAATTTATACGGTGATCCAAATCCTTGGTCAGTTCAACAGAACTATGTATTCACCTTCCTTTCCTTTATTAATGTAACCAAACAAGCCCCATCGCTACTGTATGTGTTGATAACTTTGGGTATTTCGATGCTACTATTATCCGTTTTTGAAAAGGTTAAAAACAAGTTTACGGACGTGATTTCGGTTTATGGAAAAGTACCTTTGTTTTATTACCTTCTTCATTGGTATTTAATTCACATTGTAGCAATCGGGATTTTCCTTTCACAAGGATATTCTTTCTCAGCATTACAATTTAGCGGTTTTAACTTCGGGCATCCTCAAAACGGAGGTCTGGAATTATTAGCTACTTATCTGGCTTGGATAGGAATTGTAGTTACTCTTTACCCTGTTTGCCATTGGTTTTGGCAATATAAAAGTCAGAATAAAGATAAAGTTTGGTTGAGGTATTTTTAAAAAAAAATGAATCTTAGTAAAATCATCATTACATGACAAGTCCCACAAACACTATTTATATAATTGGAGCAGGAGCAATTGGAAAAGTATTGGCGGTATTCCTGAAAATTAAGCATAAAAATGTAGTTATTATTCGAGGAAGTATTGACAATAAACCCAGCTATGTCGAAACAATTCAGGTGGAATTAAATGACAAAACGGTATATGAAGCAGAAGTTGAGGTCAGCACGTTGAGCAACTTCACTAAGTTACAGGGTTTAGTTATTCTGACTACCAAGTCCTACGGCAATTTGCACCTTTCCAATTTACTTAAAGACAAAATAAGTAATTCGCCAATAATAATTTTACAGAATGGATTAAGTGTAGAGCAGCCTTTTCTTGAAAGTGGTTTTCCTGAAATTTACCGATGTGTGCTTTTTGCCACAAGCCAAACAATTTCTAATAATAAACTAAGATTCAGACCCGTTTCTTTTTCGCCCATTGGAAAAATTAAAAGCGATAACGACCATGTAAATGCCATCGTTGAGCAATTAAATACTGATAATTTTCCCTTCAGGGCTGATTCAAACATCCAAACAGTAATCTGGAAAAAAGCAATCGTAAATAGCGCTTTCAATTCTATTTGCCCACTTTTGGAGGTAGATAATGGTATATTTTATCGGGAAGAAAAGGTACTCTCCATTGCTAAAAGAGTAATTACCGAATGTGTAGGCATTGCCCATGAAATAGGCATTTTTTTAAGTGTTGATGAGGTTCTGGAAAGCCTTTTATTGATAAGTAAATTTTCAGACGGGCAGTTAATATCTACCTTACAAGACATTAATAACAAAAGGAAAACAGAGATAGAGACCTTAAACTTTGCGATTGTGAATGTTGCCAAAAAGTTGAATAAAGAAAATGTAGTAAAAGAAACTAAACTATTAGGAGAATTGACAAAATTAAAGTCGGAATTGACTTTATGATGACTTATTTAAATTACATTCAAAAATTAAAATTGCCCTCCCCTCCTTCCAATCCAAACTATTTCCCAAACCTCCCTGTTATCCTTTCATCAACATATTAAAATTCAACATGAAAAAACTATTTTTCTTATCTCTTTTTGTCTTACTAAACCAATTTTCAAACGCCCAAACCACTCGTTGGCGAGCTACTGTTAAAACCGATGGGGGAGATTTACCTTTTGGTTTGGAATTACAAAAGAATTCAAAAAACACTTACAAAGTATTCATTCTAAACGCTTCCGAAAGATTTCAAACCGATGATGCAACCCTCACAGGTGACTCTCTGACCATTCCGATTTCGCTTTTTGATGCTCAAATAGTGGCTAAAATGTCGGCTAAGGTTTTAGAAGGAACTTTCAGTAAAAACAAAGGCAGAAAGTCCTATACGCAAAGTCCGTTCAAAGCTACTTTGGGATATTTAGACCGTTTTAGAACGAACAAAATGGCGATTCGGGGCAATGCACAGGGAAAATGGTCAGTCAATTTTATCAATCCTACTTCTGGAAAAGTAAGTGATGCTGTTGGAGTTTTTCAACAAAAAGGTAATGTTGTTACGGGTACATTCCTCACTACCACGGGCGATTACCGTTTTATGGATGGAAATATGGTAGGTGATAGTCTCTTCCTCTCTACCTTTGACGGGTCGCATACGTTTCTGTTGCGTACCAAAGTAGAGGGTAATAAAATGATGGGGAAATTTTACGGTTCTATCAAAGGTTTTAGCAATTTTGAAGCTACCAGAAATGCCAAAGCCGAGTTGCCCGATTTAGGAAAAATTACGTACTTAAAGGAAGGTTACGACAAATTAGCATTCACTTTCCCGAACGAAAAAGGTGAAAACATTTCCCTTTCAAATCCACAATATCAAGGTAAAGTAGTAGTAATCCAAATATTGGGTTCATGGTGTCCAAACTGTATGGATGAGAGCAAATATTTAGCTCCATATTACAAAAAAAATAAAGATAAAGGTTTAGAAATCATTGGTTTAGCCTACGAAAAGACGGGCGATGATGCTTTTTTCAAAGAAAAAATGGCTCTTATTCGTAAGCGTTTTGGCATAGATTATCAACTCTTGAAAGCAGGTTTGAATAATTCAGAAAGTGCTTCGGAAAGTCTGCCGATGTTAAATAAAATTATCGGTTTCCCCACTACTATTATTATAGACAAGAAAGGCAAAATCCGCCAAACCCACGCAGGTTTTTCTGGTCCAGGAACAGGAAAATATTATACTGATTGGGTAAATGAATTTGAAAGTTTAATTAGCAAGTTATTAGCGGAGTAGTTATTAGTTACTGGTTATTAGTTATTTGGACTTTATGGCTTAAAGAATTAATAGTACATTGAAATTAATCTCATGATTTTTTTATAAAAAATATTTCATAACTATCTAATTATCAGAAATATAAAATATATTTAATAACCAGTAAAAAATAACCAGTAACCAAACACCCATGACCAAAGAACAAAAACTCATACTCTACTTACTTGCTTGCGTACAGTTTACCAATATCATGGACTTCATGATTATGATGCCGATGGGGCCAATTTTGATGGAATCCTTCAATATCACTGCCCGAGAATATAGCTTTTTGGTATCCGCTTATTCGCTTAGTGCGGGTGTTTCGGGCTTTATTTCTGCCTTTTTTGTAGATAAATTTGACCGAAAAAATGTCTTGACCATTGCCTATATTGGGCTGTTGATAGGTACGTTTGACTGTGCCATTGCCCCTACTTACACTATGCTGATGGCGGCACGTATATTGGCGGGTGTTTTTGGCGGAGTTTTAGGTTCTCAGGTGGTGGCTATTGTGGGTGATACCGTCAGCTATGAACACCGTGCCGAGGGTATGGCAATCATTATGGCAGCTTTTTCTTTGGCCTCCGTGTTGGGCGTTCCTTTGGGAATGTACCTCGCCACCAAAATCAGTTGGCACGTTCCTTTTGCCTTTGTGGTGGGCGTTGGTTTTATAAATTTACTTCTGATTTACAGATACTTACCGAGTTTGCGAGGGCATATTCAACTGTCCGAAACCAAGCCAAGTCCTTTTGCGGTGCTAACTAATATAGCTAAGGATAACAACCAATTGAGAGCTTTGGCCTTGTCGGTAATTATTATTTTTGCCCACTTCTGTACAATTCCTTCTTTGAGTCCTTATTTGACAATCAACGTTGGAATGTCGAAAGATAATATTTCACTTATCTATTTGGTGGGTGGAGCCATCACCATTTTTAGTGCCAGAATAGTTGGAAGACTTGCTGATCAAAAAGGCAAATATCACATTTTTGCCATCTGCGGAACCTTGTTTTTGATACCTGTATTCTTGATGACCCACCTTCATTTTGGAGCAAGTTTATGGATAATTTTAACGATAACTTCCATGTTTTTCCTTTTTGCCAATGGCAGAACCATCACCATGCAAGCCATCGTTTCGGGCGTGGTGAATAATGAACAACGTGGAGGATTCACGAGTATCAACTCCTCCATGATTCAATTAGGCTCTGGAGCAGCCTCTTTTATAGGTGGATTAATTGTTCAAAAAGCAGCCGATGGGCAGTTGTTACACTACGATTGGGTGGGTTATATGTCTATGAGTATTATGATTTTGGGTATTATTTTGGGGAAATATGTCAAGCCTATCGAAAATTGATATATTCATAAATCCTTACATTTGTTAGTTTTTCTACGTTTAGATAATAGATTCAAAAAAGAGCCTTTTTTTTGTCAAAACCATCATTTAAAATCCTTATTTTTACCGTAAAATAAATTTAATATAATCCTTTCATAAAATTTTTATATATTTAGACTTAAATCAAGTAGTAATCTCCGCTAATTTACTATTTGATTTATTGAATTTATATATTTTGTTAATCAGACCTTTGTTAAAGCTAATCATGAAAAAATCCTTAATCCTTACTGTGGCGGCAGTAACTTTGTTAACTATTAGTAATCTTTGCCTTTCTCAGAATACTAAAGTCCGCACAAATAAAGAAATCTTATTAGAAGTTTCTATAAATGCTAATAGCAAAGTAGTCCTCAAATGGGTCAGCCCCGAAGGCCACCAAACCAGTCGCTTCATTATTCAGCGAAGCAAAGACAATAACACTTATTTTGACATTCGTGAGATTGATGTTCAGCCCCAAGCCGACCTTGAACAAAGGCTTCAATTTGCCTTTACCGATTCTAAGTTATTACGAGGATTAGAATATTACAGAATTATGGAATATGATGTAAATGGAAAATCTTATCTTTATTCTACTGCTTCCATAAAACCCGAAAGTCCTGTATCAATAGCAAAGGCAGGTGAATTGAGTATAATAAGAGTTATTGTAGAAGATAGTAAAAACTTGACAGCATTAGTTAGCACAGAATCAGGCTTAGGAGTACCTTGCGAATTTGAAATTTCTGAAAGTAAAGATGTAATTTTAAAGCCTGCTTATGCTTTGAATGAAGGTAATTATTTAGTGAAATTACGTTCAGCAACAGGCGAAAAACAGTTTAAATTCAATATCAAAGTTGATGATTTATTATAATGAATGACTGAGATTTGAACTATCAGTCATTCAATAAATTATTATTAATAATAAAATAAAAATGGGTTAAGATATTCAAAAACAACACTTTAACCCATTTTTATTAAGAAAATTCACTTAAATATTTTACTACTTCATACCATGCTCAATGTAGCAATTCATAAATCAATAAATAGGCTGCCACTCCAGCAAAATAACCAATCAAAGCAGTAAATGAAATCTTGCGGACATACCACATAAAATCAATCTTTTCCATACCCATCACTGCCACACCTGCCGCCGATCCAATAATCAAAATGCTTCCCCCTGTGCCTGCGCAATATGCCATAAATTCCCAAATTTTAGCATCGGGAGGAAAAGAAGCCAAATCGTACATTCCCATAGAAGCTGCCACCAAAGGAACATTATCAATTACGGCAGATGCCAAACCAATAGCAATTACGATAACATCCTGATTTCCAATAGTTTTATCCATCCATTGAGCCAATCCTGAAAGCAAATGCGTTGATTCTAAAGCCCCTATAGCAATAAGAATACCTAAGAAAAACAGGATGCTAGATGTATCAATTTTACTCAAAGCATGAGCTACAGTAAAAGGATGCTTTTCTTCATCATCTTTTTCGGAATGAAGAATTTCTGACACCACCCACACAATACCCAAGCCCAATAAGACACCCATATAAGGTGGCAAATGCGTAACAGTTTTGAAAATTGGAACAAATAAAAGCGTCCCTATTCCCGTCAAAAGCATTATAACAGAATTTTGCGTTTTAATAATCAATTCATGTCCATCCTCTTCTGAGTTTTCCTCCTCTTCAGTTCTTTTTACAGAGCCTTTTAGCTTGAATGTCAGATAGATAAGAGGAATAATTAATGAAACCAGACTTGGAATCAGTAAGGTTTTCATGATGTTCACGGGTGTAATTTGCCCGCCAATCCAAAGCATAGTTGTAGTAACATCCCCAATCGGTGACCATGCTCCACCCGCATTAGCAGCAATAATTACTACCCCTGCAAACAGCTTTCGGTCTTCAGGGTTTTTTATCAATTTTCGCAACACCGAAACCATCACAATTGCCGTAGTAAGGTTATCCAAAATAGCCGATAAAAAGAAGGCAATAAGCGAAATAAGCCACAATAATTTTACCCGATTTTTACTGGTAATTCTGTCAGTAATTAATTTAAATCCATCATGAGCATCAATCAATTCGACGATTGTCATGGCGCCCAAAAGGAAGAAAAGTATTTCAGAAACACTGGCTAAGTGATGAGACAATTCTCCTAAAACAGCATTTGTTTCATTGGCAGAAATGATATAAACTGTCCAGCATAATACGCCCGTGAGCAACGCAGTGGCAGTTTTATTGACTTTGATGGGATGTTCAAGTGCAATGGCTAAATAGCCAATTACGAAGATTAGGATTAGGAGGATTTGCATTAGATTCGATGATATGTTTTATCTATAATTACTTCAATACCTGATAGACAATAAAGGCTGAAATATATGCCAGAGCCGTCATGTAAACAAACTGGATGGTTGGGTATTTCCATGATTTGGTTTCTCGATATGTAGTAGCGAGCGTACTCATACATTGCATGGCGAAGGCGTAAAAAATCAAGAGTGAAAAGCCCAAAGCGGCATCATACATCGGTTTGCCAGTTTCTGGATTTATTTCCTCTCGCATTCGATTCATGATGGTTTTATTTTCCAAACCTGCCTCGCCCCCTAAGCTATAAATGGTGGACATTGTGCCTACAAAAACCTCACGGGCGGCGAAGGAAGTCAATAAAGCAATGCCTATTTTCCAGTCATAGCCTAAAGGTTTTATCACGGGTTCAAAAGTCTTTCCGAATACTCCAGCATAAGAATTTTCTAATTTCTGAGCAGCAATTTTATTTTCTAATTCAGTGCCTGAAAGTGTTGGATTTTCGGTTTTTGCCTTTGTAACGGCACGTTCCATAGCATCACCTGGACCATAACTTGCCAATACCCAAAGTACAATGGAAACCGCCACAATGATTTTCCCGGCTTCAAAAACAAAAGCTTTTGTAGAATTACCGATTGTGAGGGCAATATGTGAAAACCGAGGTGATTTATAAGAAGGCAATTCCATAATAAAATAGCTTCTTTCTTTCACTTTGAGCAATATTTTCATGACCCAAGCGGCAAAAAGTGCTACGAAAAATCCCAATAAATACATCGCAAACAGAGCAACTCCTTGTAGATTGAAAACCCCAAAAAGTGTACTTTTTTCAGGAACAATTAAGGCAATCAAGACTGTATATATGGGCAAACGAGCCGAACAAGACATTAATGGCGTTACCATGATAGTTATCAGGCGGTCTTTCCACGAGCCTATACTACGGGTACTCATGATGGCTGGCACAGCACAAGCAATGCCCGAAATCAGAGGAACCACCGACTTGCCATTTAGTCCAAACCGTCGCATCAATTTATCCATAATAAACATCACCCTTGACATATATCCCGTTTCTTCCAAAAGCGAAATAAACAAGAATAAAAAGGCAATTTGAGGAATGAAAATCAACACGCCACCGATACCCGCAATGAGTCCATCGGTCAATAAATCGGTTAGTTTAGTAGGTGGAAGATTTGTTTTTAAGTATTCATTCAAAGAAGCCACACCGCCATCAATTAAGTCCATTGGGTAGGTTGCCCAGGTAAAAATAGCTTGAAAAACGATAAAAAGAATGCCTAAGAAGATGAAATATCCCCAAAAACGGTGAAGGAAAATCTTGTCAAGACGGTCAGTCCACGAGTTGATAGGTTCTTCTTCAACGGGCATTTCATGTAAACAATTATCGACAATTTCATTCAGTTGAGAATACCTTGCCATCGTCTCTTTCGACTGGGCATTTTGAGTATTCCAACCATATTTTTCTTGAATTTCATCAAATCCTACTCTTTGTTTTTCATTAAACTGAATCAAATTATCGTGTTCAGAAAGCCACAAGAGAGCGTGATAATCGTCAGTTTCTCCGTATTTTGTTTTAATCTCTTCGACCATTTCAGTGGAGTAATCCATTGGTAATGAATCATTTGAGTTATAACCGCTTTCCAAAGTTTTGTTTACTGCTAAACGTAAACCGTTCAAGCCAATACCCTTTTTGGCATTCACTTCAGCCACTTCTACGTTGAGTTCACGGGCGAGTTTTACGGAGTTAATTACAATGCCTTGATTCTCGGCAACGTCAATCATATTCAATGCCAAAACCGTAGGAATTCCCAAATCTCGAACTTGGCTAAAAAGTAAAAGATTACGTTTGAGATTGGAGGCATCGGCAACAACAATTGCCAAATCTGGATAATCTGGGTGCTGAGGATTAGCTAAAATATTGATAACAACTTGTTCATCTACCGATTTTGGGTAAATGCTATAAATGCCAGGCAAATCTAAGATTTCTGCATCATCGCCTTTTTCCAACTTCCATTTACCAATAAGCATATCCATCGTTACGCCAGGGAAATTTCCAGTTTTTTGTCTCAAACCCGTCAGCGAATTAAACAGTGATGATTTCCCTGCATTTGGATTGCCGATGAGGGCTATTTTAGGTGATTTTTTCAAGGATAGTTTTATTGTTTTATAATTGGTTATTTAGAGTTAGAAATAAATTTTCAATATACAATGGTCAATTTTCAAATTACAAGTAATGAACATTAAATATTTAAAATTAATTAAAAAATTGTAGAGCGTTTTTTACTTGATAATTTAACATTGTTTGTTGAACATTGAATATTTTACTTTTAATCATGTTTTCAAGCAACAATTATTGTTGCAGCTTCGTCCTTACGCATAGACAGCACATATCCAGAGACTTTTACCGCAATGGGATCGCCAAAGGGTGCTATGTGCGTCATAGTTACTTGCGTTCCTGGCAAACAGCCCATTTCTAATAATTTCAAAGAAAGCCCTTCATTGGTAAAATTAACGATGATACCTCTTTCTCCTATTTTCAAATCTGCGATGGTTTTCAATTTTAAAGTTATTAAGTTGCTAATTTTCAAGTTGCTAAATGCTGTAAAACTCTAAATGGGAATTTGATTTTCTAAAAATTTATCAACTTAATAACTTAAACATTGATAACTTAATTCCCTTATTTAGATTTATTCAAAACAAACACAAAATAACAAAGAGTTCCGTTGAAATAAACTATTCTTGGTGAAAACTTTTTACTTATTCAAAATATTAGTTTTTAATTATACTTGCGGTTTGTTTGTGTCGTAACTTTGTAGTGGCTTTCAGCTATCGGCAATCGGCAGTTATGAAGCGAGAATCAAGAAAGCTGATAGCCAATAGCTGAAAGCCAAA
>JANPIG010000776.1:0-7452 GCA_031424875.1 Cytophagales bacterium | reverse complement strand
GAATTTGGTTTGATAGACAGAATAACATTTCATTTAATGGACAAAAAAATGTGCAAATTACAGTAAATGGTAGAAATAGATATTTATCCACAAATGACCTAATGACTTTTCTAAGGTCATTGCCTGTAAATAGTATTGAAGAAATAGAAATTATCTCCAATCCTAATGCAACTTATGGGGCCGAAGGAAGTGCAATTATTAACATTAAAACCAAGTCAAATATTGATTCTGGATTTAATGGCAGCATTAATAGCTTATCGGGAAGCTCCATTGGTTATGGTGCTTTTTATCCAAGATTAACTAACGGATTAAATCTTTCACTTGGTAAAAAAAGGTTTTCGATTTTTGGGAATTATAGCTTTGCCTCCGAAGAATCTTTGCGCAATATTAATGAACTATTGACTTTCCCAAGTTCCACGCTTAATCAATCAATAAAAATTGAAAATCTACCAGAAAAGGCTCATAACATACAATCAGGGCTTGATTTTTCTATAACCAAGAATCAAACCATGAAGATTTTTTATAATAAAGTCTATAATACAACACATGTAAAACAGCTCAATAACATCATAGTAGTAGATCAAAAAAAGAATAATTTTAATACTTCTTCTATTGCCAATGAAAAATTAATTTCCGACCAAGATGAGTTAAACTTTGAGTATCAAAATGTGATTGACTCTACTAAAAAAATAACCTTAGGAACAGATTATATTCTTTTTGACAAAAGTCATTTTGCTAATTACTTTAATGTATATGATATTAATAGAGAAGAAAATCTTAAAAATAATTCCTCAACTAATATAGGAGTGTGGGTAGGAAAAATAGATTTTAATTATAACTTCAAAGGCAATAATACCATAGAAACAGGCATAAAATATAGTTATGTAAACACAAAAAATGATGTCAATTTTGAGGAATTAATCAATGAAAAATGGACATCAGACCTTGTTCGCTCTAATACTTTTGCTTACAAAGAAAAGACCTTTGCCTCCTATATAAACTTTACGAGTAAAATAAAAAAAGTAGATGTTGTAGCGGGACTTAGATATGAAAAAAGTTTCATGACAGGTTCTTCTCAAACAAATCAGTTTATTTTTGAAAGAGAATTTTCTGGATTTTTTCCGAGTATTTCATTTAATTATTCGTTAAATTCAAATACTGATTTGGGTTTGTTTTATTCAAAAAGAGTGAAACGCCCTGGATACGTGGACATAAATCCCTTTATTTACTACGTAAACCCATTTACTATTTTAGAAGGAAATCCTTCCTTGATTCCGTCTATAACGAATAAAATTCAGTTGAATGCTAATTATAAAAAGATGTATTCTGCCAGTCTCTCTTATTATTTCACCAAAGATATTTTCACTACCGCTCAATATCAAAATGTAAATAACAGAACTCAACGACTTGTACCAACTAACATCGGAAATTTATCAAATATTGAACTAAATTTTGGTATTCCTATTAGTCCTAAACCTTGGTGGGAAGGATATTTTGATATAACAGTTTATAATCAAAAATATACAGAAGGGGAATTTTCTGGATTGGGCTTTCAGACTAATACTCAAACTACCTTTCAGTTTTATACCCAACAAACTTTTTTATTGCCTGCCGATATTGGCTTGGAATTTACAGGCACTTTTGTTACTCCTTCGGTGGACGGACAATTTAGTTTTTCAAACATTTATACAATTTCGCTTGGGATAAAGAAGTCTTTTTTTAGTAAAAAAGTAGATGTTAAATTCGGGTTCTTAGATTTCCTACGAACCCTCAAATATGTTGGAACACTGGGAAGCAACGATTGGAATTCTAAATTTCAAGATTTAAAAGATTCAAGACAATTTAATATTTCTATTAATTATAATTTTTATAAAAAAGGAAAAGTGAAAAATACAAAAGCAAATTGGGTAAGTGAAGAAGAAAAGAAAAGAATAAAATAAAGTATGATTTTTCAATCATTACGGAAGGACTCTATAATCAAGAATTTCAAACTTAAAACAATTAAATAAAATGACAAAAATTAACATCATCTTAATAATCTTATTGTTAATATCCTGCAAAAACAAAAACAATAATAATATGCAAAATTTAGAGAAAGACTCTGTAAACAAAAATTTGGTAGTTAAGTATTTTGAGCAGTTCAATGCTCACGATTGGGAAAAGATGGCTGGGATGTACATAGAAAATGCTGAATTTAAAGACCCCTCATTTGGGAAGGTTGCGATTAAACAAAGTAGAAAACAAGTTGTGGATAAGTATAAAGAACTATCCCAAATGTTTCCTGACTTAAAAGATGAAATTATTAACATCTATCCTTCGGGTGAGAATAATATAATTGTAGAATTCATTTCGAAAGGTACAGCAGAAGATAAATCAACTTTTGAGCTACCAATTTGTACCATTTTTTATTTTGAAAAAGGGATGATAACAAAAGATTTTACCTATTATGATAATTTTTAAAAAATAGAAATTAATAATCAAAATAGAAAATGGAATTAGAACTTGAAATAGAAGAAAAGGAGATGTCTTTTGTTGACCATCTTGAAGAATTAAGGTGGCATATAATCCGCTCTGTTATTTCTATTTTTATATTTACTATAGTAGCGTGGATTTTTCAAAAAGAAATATTTGGAGATGTGATAATGGGTCCATCTAAACCCAATTTTTGGACAAATAGAATGTTATGTAAATTGTCAGAAATTACGGGGATAAAAGATCTTTGTTTTAAAAAAATAGATTTTATACTTCAAAGTAGAGAAGTTTCTGGTCAGTTTATGATGGCACTAACCCAATCTATAATGGTTGGTTTACTTTTTTCTTTCCCCTATTTTTTTTGGGAGATATGGCGATTTATTCGTCCTGGACTAAAAAAAACTGAAATTCAAGCTACTAATGGTGTTGTGTTTTGGGTATCATTGCTGTTTTTTATAGGAGTTTGTTTTGGGTATTTTTTAGTCTCGCCCATGACCATCAATTTTTTGGCGAGTTTTAAACTTGATGAGTCAATTCAAAATCAATATGATATTAATGACTATATGTCTCTGCTTTCAACCTTAGCACTTTCATGTGGCATTACATTTCAGATGCCCATGATTACTTATGCTCTAACTAAAGTAGGTATTATTTCTCCTACTTTTATGAAAAATCATAGGCGTCATGCATTTGTAATATTTTTAATAATAGCAGCAATTATAACTCCTTCCCCTGATATGATTTCTCAGCTTTTAGTTACTGCACCATTAATTGGGTTATATGAAATTAGTATTAAAATTTCATCAAATGTTGTTGGTAACAATTATAATTTATAGGAAAAATTCCATTTACTAAAAGGCAATCATTTTACAAATTAGCAAGGCTCATAACATGAAGAGAGTAAAAATTAATTTTTGGGTTAATCTCATTATTTTTTTATGCGATTCAGGCAGTATTTTTCCACAAGATACAGTGAAGATTGGCAATCAGGTATGGATGACAAAAAATCTGAGTGTCGATAAGTTCCGCAACGGCGACTCGATTCATGAAGCAAAAACTAATAATGAATGGAGCGAAGCAGGAAGAGATGGCGTACCAGTATGGTGTTATTACGATAACGATCCCTCTAATGATATAGAATATGGAAAGTTATACAATTGGTATGCAGTAAATGACCCAAGGGGGTTAACACCTTTGGGATGGCATGTGCCAAGTAATATAGAATGGATGCATTTGGCAGATTATTTAGGGGGCAATGGCGTTGCGGGAGTCAAAATGAAAAGTATTAACGGATGGAAAGATAATAAAGATAAAAATGGAAATGGTAGCAATGAAAGTGGAATTTATTGTCTGCCAAGTGGCTACCGTAACTACGATGGTAGTTTTGACGGAATTGGTAAAGATGGGCATTGGTGGAGTTCCAGTGATAGTAGTACTTACATAGCTTGGTTCCTTTTCATCAACAATGAACATGACATTGCTGGTACTAATACATACTTGAAAGATGGAGGCTTTTCGCTACGATGTCTAAGAGATGAGGTTTTAAAAAAGTAATTAAAACTTTCATTTCCTAATGAGTAATTATGAAATTTAATAAGAGATTTAAGAAAAGCAAAGTATCATTTGGTAATAATTATATTCATTAACTATCCTCATGTTCAAGTAGTTATACAACAGAAATCCACAGGATGTATAATGCATAATATAACGTTTCAGACTTAGCATCCAAATGATTTTTCTGCTTTTATTTTGATTTTCTTACAAAATAATCTGAGGATTTCTTCAAATGTGAATTTCTTGTCGGGATGGAATTTAAATAGCATTAACTTACCATCATTGTTTGACTATACCATGGTTATGTATTCTCTTCTTTTAAAGTGGCCACTAAAATATCTATACAATGGGTGATATTATTCTCTTTATTCTCTTCAATAGTTTTAGATTTAGCCAGCACTGCCGATACCAATGTACTTTCGTATTGTTATTCTTCGTTATCCTTGCCATTACTGGATGTTCACCATTTAATAATATCTTTGAAGTAAACAAAACTACTTTTATGAGAGCAGTTTTGTGAGTAATTGTGCCACTATTCTGCTCTATATTTGCACCAATCTCGGTTTACACAGAGTTTATATTAATATACAAAAGGCTATTAAATTCAATCATCTTCAAAACTTAAAAATGCTTTTAAATGTAATTAGAGAGCTTTTTTGTTAATATCTAGAGCCAATAATTATCATGAGCAACCGACTTTTAATCAGTAGGTCATTAATTCGGTTTTGATAGAAGATTTTTGATGAGATATCTGAAAATCAAGAAGTTATATTTAGGTGTTGCTGCTTGAATTGTGGAGAAAAATGCTTTTTATGATATAACAATAATCACACTTAATGTTATCAGGACTCATGAAACTGATGTTTTAAAACCAGTTATTTTTCTGACCAATTTTTACGGCTTCTAATTTTGAATGAACTTGAAGTTTTTCATAAATATGTTCAATATGTTTACTGACGGTTTTTGCACTGATAAAAAGAACATCTCCTATTTGCTGATAGCTATTACCATCTGCTATTTTTTCCAATATTTCAAATTCACGCTGTGATAAATTAAAAGATTCTGGAGAAGAAATAGATTTAATATGTTGGTTGCATTTTTCACTAACTATTATTTGATTACGTAATATTTGAAGCATTTTTAAGGCAATAATTGGCGACATTGGAGCACCACCCTCAATAGCATCTTCAATAGCGGCTACAATTCTTGATGGTTTTTCATCTTTCATTAAATAGCCACAAGCTCCGGCTTTAATAGCTTCAAAAATTTTATCATCACGGTCAAAAACGGTTACCATAATAATTTTTATTTCAGGAAACTGCCTTTTTATCATACGTGTAGCTTCAATACCATCCATATCGGGCATCTCAATATCCATCAGTATTACTTCTGGGTGATGAAGACTTGCTAAGGAAACAGCATCATGCCCATTCATGGCCTTAAATACTACGGTTAGTTCTTCAAAATTTGAAAGATTTTGAGAAATACTGCGTAATAAATTAATATTGTCATCTACGATGGCGATTCTTGTTGGCATTTTTAAGTATTGAGGTTACATGTTGATATTTATCGTCGAAGGTATATAGTTTACTTTCATGAATCAATACGATAAACTGCGTATTGGTAAAACTATTTCTATTTTTGTGCCAATACCATTTTGGGATTGTATGCACAGTTCTCCCTGAATTTCATTCACTCGTTTTTCCATATTAAATAGGCCGAAATGTAAGCCATCTTTTTTATTTTCAAGATTAAAACCAATACCGTTATCGGTGATGGTAAATATAAATTTTTGTTCGATAATCTTAAAATTTAAACAAATATGACTTGCTTGGGCATATTTTAGGGCATTATTTAAGGCTTCCTGAATAATTCTGAAAAGATTTAATGCTTGTGAAGAACTTAAAGTAATTGTTGTTTCTTCAAAATCTACATTGATCTGACAGGTTTCAAGCGACTGGTAATATTTGAGGACATATTCTTGAATTTTTGCTCTGAATTCAATCATAGAAATTGTTTCGTGATGCGTTACCCATATTGTATCTCGCAAACTTTGAATGGCTTCTCGCACAAAGGTGCTTACAATTTCGATTTTATCTACGGTAAGTTTATTTTTTCCTGCCAAGTAACTAATATTATCCAAATTTGAGGTAATAACTGAAAGTTGGGAGCCTACATTGTCATGCAAATCTCTACTGATGCGTTCCTTTTCTTCATACAATTTAAGTTTGTTCTCAAAAGCCAATTTTTGTTGGATTTCCTTTTCTTTTCTAATCATTTTATACCTAAAACCCAAGCCAATCATCAATATCAATACATCCCACAAAACACAGGCAATTTGGACTTGGTATTCAAGCCACCAATTATGGTGGATGATCCTAAGGTTTCTTAAATAGGTAAATATTGAAAATATGCCAAGGGGGAAGATCCCAATTGAGTAGGTGTAGGAGGCCATCAAATTTGTTTTTTTGTAGAAGGTATAAAAAAGTAAAGTAAAGCTGCTCACGACTGCCCATAGAAAACAAAAACTTGGAGCTACTAACAGGTATTTAGGTATTTGTGCGTGGAGGGAAAGTAGGTAAAAAAAATAAATTTTTAGAGGAATTATTGCCGCCATGCAAACCAAATTAGCATTCCAAATCCATTTTAAAGGCTTATTGAGTGGCGTTTTGCTAAGCAAAAAACTTCTGATAAAGAAGAATATGTACAAATGTACTATCCAAGAGAATGCCTCATTTACCTGAAATCCTGGAATATAAAAAAAGGCTTTTTGATACAAATTGAGATAGTTGGCATAGAGGGTAAGTACGAAAAATAAATTGGAAAAAGCATAAATGCCGTAGTATAGATACAATTTTTCTTTATTGAAGAAATACATAATAAAAGCAAACATACTCACAAAAAATATTACGCCGACAAAAACGCCGTAGATGCTTTTTTCACGCATTTTATTTTCAAAAAATGAGGCTTCAGATTGTACCGATGCACCTCCAATGATGACCATTAACTTTCGATAAAATCTTACATATACTACAGTATCGGTCTTGGGGTTTACATCTATGGGGAGTATAAAATTTTGGTTTGGAAAAGCCCTTTCTGCGAAGGGAGTTCGCCATGAAAGCTTTATTTTTGGTTGGAGCGTCTGCGTGTATGTCCAAACGGAGTCTAACCAGGGGGAATTTATTTCTATATATTTTTTTACTTTTTGATTTGTCCGATTAGTAATATTAATTTTTAGCCAATGATAGGCACTATCTTCTCCTAAACCAAATTGGTTATTTTTTAGAGGTATAAAGGGTGCTTTTAATATTTTTTGGGCTTGGAAAGTTTTGACAGAATCACGGAAATATAATATTTTATCTTGAGCGATTATATCAAAAATAGCCAAGAGAAAAATTAATAGTAGTAGTAGTTTTTTCATACAAT
>JANPIG010000775.1:0-4783 GCA_031424875.1 Cytophagales bacterium | reverse complement strand
CAAAAATCTATTGATTCCTGTTTTTCAATCGGCGGTGGTACGGTTTATATTTCAGAAGGAACTCATATTGCTGGGACACTTACTTTGAAGTCTAATGTTAAGATTGTGCTTAAAAAAGGGGCAATTTTACAAGGTAGTAATGATTACAAAAATTATGAAAATGATGCTTTTATTTTTGCAAAAGATGCCCAGAATATTTCTATAGAAGGAGAAGGTATTATTGATGGCGTTGATTGTTTTAATCTAAATGGGGAGGAGAATTTTAGGGGCCCTCATTGCATTAGATTTATTAATTGTAAACAATTGAGCATCAAAGGGATAATAATTAAAAGGTCAGCTAATTGGGCTATCAATTGTCGAAAATGTAGTGAAGGATTAATCGAGAATGTATCAATTAGGGGTGGACATGATGGCTTACATACACGATTTTGCCAAGATTTTAAGGTTTCTAATTGCGATTTTAGAACGGGTGATGATGCCTTTGCTGGAAACGATAATCAGAATTTCGAAATCAACGATTGTAAAGTAAATACCTCCTGTAATGGTTTTAGATTGGGCTGTGAAAATTTGAAAATAAATCGATGCGAACTGTGGGGCCCAGGAGAATATCAACACAAAATTCAAAAAAGAAATAATATGCTTGCGGCTTTTGTACACTTCTCGCCAAAAGATGAGAATACAAAATTAAAAAGTGGTAATTGGTATTTGAAGGACATAGTAGTTACAAACGTTGATAATTTTTATAACTATAATTTTCACGATGGATTATGGCAAACTGGCAATCCAGTAACCAGTGTTACCTTTGAAAATATAACGGCGAAAGGGTTAATAAAGTCTTTTGAAATTAACGGTGGTATGGATAATAAAGCTGAATTTATCATTAAAAATAGTCAGTTTGTTTCACGTAATGTGTTGCCCAATGCTCACAAGACATTTGAGGGAGCCAAATATACCTCAGATGCTTTCTTTAATGCCTCAAATTTCGGCTTTGTGAAAATGGAAAATGTTACGTTTGAAAGAAATGGCAAAATCCAGACAATGAATGCGAATTTAGAAAAGAAAACAAGCATTTTAGAGTAGATAAAATGGAAAATTAAGACGATGAAAGCGTATAATAATTAGAGTATAGTTTGTATTTGTTTAGAAATAGTGCATGATATTTGAAATCTTAAAGTTGCTTATAAATGATTGATAATAAGCATTTTATGATATATTTATATGTTAAGAAAATTTAAAACTTAACGCTTACTTTGGTAGGAATATTTATATCTTCGGATTTATAAAAAAAGTTGAGTATTTTATAAATTATATATAAATACTCAACTTTTTCAATTTTTAGGAATAACAAATTTTTAAATCAATTGCCATTTTTTACTCTTCCCTTCTCAGCTTCCAAACCTGTTTGACGTTGGCGAGCGGAGGCTATTTTATTACTGCCAAAACGATAGGTAAATGTCATACGAGCAGTGCGACTTTCCCAACGGTTAACTATTTGAACATCAATATCATTGAAGGCAAAAGATCCTCTAAATTTCTGAGTCCAGAACACATCATTTACATTCAATTTCAAGGTTGCTTTGTCTTTCAACATTTTTTTCTGAATACCAAAAGAAACGGCCCCCATAGGCTTTCCAATTAATTGCCCCTCAATAAATCCCGACTGATACCAACCACTCAATTCTAACGAAAATTTCTTGGGTAAAGTGAATTGATTAGTCATATTAAAATTATAGGTGGTGGCACGGGCATCCAAAGGTTGATAAATGGTGTTTTCTGTTCCATTGGCTTCAATCGTAACTTTTGGAATATCACCTACGTAATGGTTATTGTACAGATTGAAATAAGTATTACTAAACCACCACTTTGTAATAGGCACTGGTACAGAGAATGCAATTCCAAAATTATCCACATAACCAATATTATATTTGGTAACGTTGGTGAGTTTTAAGGCATTATTCTGTTGTAAAATATCCGTCATCACGCCGTTGGTTCTGCTATAGTTTATGGTGGTCGTAATGGCACTCATAAAAGTATGTGATAATTCTACGGCATCAGTATATTGTGGTTGCAAAAGTTCATTTCCTTTCTGGAAAGTATACGGGTCGAGAAAGTACAGGAACGGGTTTAAATCTTCATAACTTGGGCGGTCAATTCTACGGCTATATGATAATCCTAACTGATGTTTTTCGGATAGTTTTTCACGTAAAAACACGCTTGGGAACACATTGGTATAGTTTCTGTTCAATAATTCTTTGCCTTTCAATGTTCCTTGTCCAATGGTATTTTCAACTCGAAGACCCAACTGTACGCTCAATTTTTTGAACTCTTTTGAGTAATTTACATAGCCCGCATTGATGTTTTCTTTATACAAAAAATCACGAGAACGAGAAGGGTCTGGAATACGACTGTTGAGGTCGCCAACCAAGAATTCAAAACGCATATCGTTGTTAGAATTTACATAACTTGACTTCAAACCAGTCTCAAATTTTGAGGTTTTGTTTAGCGGATAAACCAAGTCAGCTTTTATCGAATAAATATCAATTTTTGAATCCGTCATACCATCTTCATTACGAGTTTGTCGTAAGATATTTTGAAGGTCAAATTTTGAAGTACGATACATCATCATGCTGTTATTATTATATCGGGCATAGTCGGCATCCATCGTCCATTCTTTGCCCGTAGAGTCAATTACGTGTTTGAAATTGATATTAGTAGAATAGTTTGACCAATTACTACTAATATCTCCCTTAGTGATGGAAGTAGAATCCTGTTGACCTAAACTATTTTTCACAATGGCCTGATTATCAATTAATTCTCTATAATTTCCATTCATGCCATTTACTAAAATACCAATGGTATTTTTTGAATCTAAGAAATAATCTGCTCCAACTTTATACGAAAATGAGCTATTTTGTTTATCAGTATCTGCAATTTGGTCGAAGCCCGAGAGTGTTTTTCCATTCTCAACAAAGTTGCGTCTGATGTCATTTATTTGAAAACTTTTACGATTGTTTCCAGAAAAATTACCAAACACATTCAATTTTCCTTGACGATAATTCAAGTTTAAACTACCATTCTCTTTAGGTAAAGAACGGAAAAATCCATATCCTAAACCTACCGTAGCTGATCCATTTAAACCCATATTTTGGTTCTTTTTGGTTTTAATATTGATTACTCCAGCATTGCCAGCAGCATCATATTTGGCGGGTGGATTGGTCATAATTTCAATCTTATCCAATGACGAAGACTGCATATTTCTCAACAAATTTGCCAAATCACTTGCCGACATATACGTTGGTTTTCCATCCATCATTACCAGCACATTTTGCTTGCCTTTCAAAGAGATATTGCCATCTTTATCCACTGTTACACCTGGTGCTTTTTCCAATACTTCCAAAGCCGTACTACCCGCCGATACGATGGAGTTTTCAACGTTCACGACCGTTTTGTCTAATTGTTGTTCGATAAAAGGTTTCTTCGCAACCACCTGAACCTCAGACAATTGCTTTGAATCTTCTGATAAAACTAAATTAGAAAGTTTAACATTGGGATTATCAGAATCAAGAGAGAATTTGGGTGTATAAAATTTCTTATAGCCCATTTGCGAGATATTCACGAGGTATTCTCCGGAAGAAATTTTTTCAAATTCAAAAGACCCATTTTGGTCAGACAATGCCCCTTTTACGAGTGTTGAATCCTTAGCTTTTAGCAAAGTAACACTGGCAAATTCCACGATTTTGTTTTTGTCGTCAGTAATCTGACCACTAATTTTTCCCTGTGCGTTAGTTTCAGCATTTGAAATGAATAGGAGGGAGGCAATTAAAAAAAGTACAGTTTTCATATCGAGTTTTTGTTGTAAATGATAAGGTTCTGAGTGATGATTAATTTTCGATTCAAAATTATTAATTATACCTACTACCTTGTATAACAAACTACTTAATTGGTTCTCTCAAAGGATGAATGGTTGAGATTTCCCAGAAAGTTTTGTGGATAGTTTTGGAATTGGTAATTGTAGATGAGATGCAGGTGGTGGGGGAAAGGTTGCAAGGGGGAATGAAAAATTCATCATTTTTTGGGAATGATGGTTTTTGGGAGCGTACGCAGTCAGACAGTAGTCGTACCATTTAGATTATTTTAGAAACCTATGGATTAATGGCATTTCACATCATTTTAGAATTGTTTGTTGGTGAGGTTTATAGCTATATCTCTGAGGTGGTTGTTCATTTTATGATTAACAAATACTTATCAGAATTATGTTTAACAAAATGTAAAGTAAATACTCAAAATGATGGTTTAATAAAGCGTTATCTTGAATTGACAATACAGCCCTTTATCTCCAAATCAAAACTTTGAATGTCATTACTTTTTATCTCCAACCCTGTTTGCAGCTCAGCAAAGCTTTTTGCCGAAAATTTATATTTCGTGTCTGTAAACAAAGTGTAGGGGGACATTTGAAATATTCTAATGTAACTACTTGAAAAAATCTCTTTTTCTGTTTGATAATAACTATTATAAATATTCAAGTTTCCCCTACATCTTTTGATTTCAACTGTACCGATACCTTCTCCATATCCACATTGATTTTGAACATTTCTTATTCTAAAAACCGAAGGAGAAGACAGAACAGTTTGGATTGGATAAGTTGATGATATACCCATTTCTTGCGTTCCATTAACCTGTGTAACCGTTCCGCTCCAGTAAGTTCCTTGTAAATTCATGTTGTATGGAGATGCCTTAATATTGACCCCTGTACTTGCCCCATCATCCCAAACTATGTTGTTTC
>JANPIG010000774.1:0-2001 GCA_031424875.1 Cytophagales bacterium | reverse complement strand
ATGGCACTACCATCAGGGCTGATATCATTATTCAAAACACCCCCTGCATCAGTGTTAACATCAATTCCCACATTACCGATACAAGTATAAGTATCATTGACACCAATGGGCGTAGCCTTCACAGAGCCAGCCACTAAGGTCAAATCATTTACCAAAACATCATTAAAAAAAACCGCAGTAGCATCATTGCTCACACCAACGGAGGCAGTATTACTCAGAACAACGGTATAATTAAGTTGCCCTCCAGGAGCGGCATTACCACCCCCTTGCACTGCTACTGACTTTACAGCCGTTATAATTGGTACTAACAGAAAAGCATCGGTTGTTATTATTTCACCCGTCAGCAAAGACAAGCGAGTAATTTTTGCATTGCTCTTTGCCCCTTTGTGCTTTTTGGGCTGAGGTTTGTCATGCTTTTTGGGACTGGGATTTTCTTTATAAACCAAGCCTAAATGAGCATCTATGCTTGTTGCAACGCCCGAAAACCCAAAGGCTAACAGACTAATCCCCACGAGGAAATAGTAAAATGATTTCATAGAAGTAATTTGAATGTAATTAGTAATGTTTTGTACTCTTAATGACGTTCAAGAAAAAACTGCTTCGTATTTCATTCCTATATTATCAAAGCCCTTTGGGACTAAAAACATAGAAATATCTCCTTTTTTGGGGTGCTGAATGATGAAGGTCGCTTGCTGATAATATTCATTTTTTTGTTGTGTTCTAAACACTATCGAAAATGGCTTTCGCTCCAAGGGAGAATAGCCTGTAAGTTCCGTTGCTTCAATTAATTCACTTGGCAAAACGACTTCTCCGCCAAAATTTATATTAAATGTCTGATTCAGATAACCACTGAAATCTTGATAATTTATGGTACTCAGTTCTTGTAATTCCATTGCATTAAATGATAAACTCCGTTAGTTTCACTTATCTTCTCAAATCCTAATCTTTCGTATAAATGCTTGACGGGGTTAAACGACTCTACATGAATACTTACATTTTTTTTTAATGAGTTGCCTTTTCCCAAAATGTCTTCTAAAATGCTCTTGCCAATGCCTTTCTTCTGCCAATCAGGTAAAAGAGCAATGTCAATAATTCTGATACCTTTTTCTTGATAATTTTCATGGATATAAAGTCTTCCAATCAGTGTTTTATTTTTAACTATCAGATAAAACGCTGCCCCGATATAGTTTTTCTGATAATACTCATGTTGAGCCATAAATTGCTGTTGAATAAAACCTTGCTTTTCTTGTAATGACCAATGCGTAACTTGCTTCAATTCCTCCTCTCGGGTACTTCCATAAATTTCATTTAAAACCACGAGGTCTTCATCCTGTATAGGGCGAAGACTTAGGGTTTTATCAGTTAATTCTATTGTCATAAATATTCTTTTAAAAAATATATCATAAGTATTTAATAATAAATAGCTTATGATATATTTTGAATTTAATAACTTATGAATGAGCGACGTTCGCTTAAAACTAAATAACTACTAATACTTACGCTCTCGGTGGATATACCCCTTGCAATGCTATATTGAAATAAAATGTTAAATATGGCATCATATTATTATGCGGTTGGCTACTTCCAGATTGTGCAATTGCATTCCCTCCCATCGTTGTCAAAGCTCCTCCCGAAGCATACATTGAAGGTGGGTTTCCCCGCCCTGTTGCGTTGTTAATTGGTGTGGTAGCCTGCGAATTGAGTCCCGATGCCATGAGCAAATGATTATGCTGAGGTATTTCTGAGGCTAACAAGGTTACAGTTTCTGAACCTCCCGTTTCACCCAAATCATGCAAAGAAAGTCCAGGTCCTTGTCCTGGATGCATGGGAGCATTACCTTGCATATTTGGTAAAGCAAAATTTGATTTTCCATTACCGCCATACGTTGTTCCGAGTAAGGAAAACAAGGCGGTATTTTGGGAAAGTGGCAATAATTGTCCATCACACCATGCCCAACCTCTTGGGGCAAAGTTGAATGGAAATATTCTTATTTCTGCTACA